>NZ_JAQKGV010000006.1 GCF_028617075.1 Rubrobacter calidifluminis
CCGATCTGGGTCTGGCCGGTCTCGGGGTCGGATACCGGGTCGAGGCGCAGCACCGTACCCTCGGGGTGCTCTATCTCGCGGAAGAGCGCCTTCGCTTCCTCGGTCACCGTGATCATTGTGTTCCTCCTTCCGCCGCAGGCCCTGACCGGGACTCCGGCAGGAGCTTTCAACTCTGTATGAGCCTACCAGTTTTGGGAGATATTCAAACCCAAGAGCAGGAAATGTCTCTGTAGGACGGCCTCCCCATCGGAGAAATCTTCTTCCCCCTCAGGAGGAGAGCAGCTCCTCGAGCCTCTCTTCGTCTATCACCTCGACCCCGAGCCGGCGGGCGCGCTCCAGCTTGGATCCGGGTTCCTCACCCACGACCAGGTAGTCCGTGTTGCCGCTCACCGAGGAGGTCACGGTGCCGCCGGCCCTCTCGATGCGCTCTGCGAACTCGCTGCGCGGCCGGCTCAGGGTCCCGGTTATGACGAGGCGCTTGCCCGTGAGCGGGCCCCCGGCAGGCCTCTGCTCGACGGAGCCGAAGTCGAGGCCGAGCTTCATCAGCCGCTCGATGAGGGCGCGGTTGTCCTCGCGCTCGAAGTACTCGATGACGGATCTCGCAACGACTTCGCCGACGCCTTCTATCCCGGCGAGCTGCTCCACGCTGACCCCCTTCAGAAGGTCTTCACCGCTGAAACGCTCCGCGATGAGCCGTGCGGTCGCCGAGCCCACGTGCCGGATGCCGAGAGCGTAGAGCACCCGGTCGAAGGGCCGCTCCTTGCTCTTCTCTATCGCCCGGATCAGGTTCTGCGCGCTCTTCTCCCCGAAGCCTTCGAGCGGGACGAGCTGCCCGGCTTCGAGCTCGTAGATGTCGGCCGGGTCCCGGACCAGACCCAGATCGAAGAACTTCGTGGCGAGCTTCTCGCCGAGGCCCTCTATGTCCATCGCGTCCTTCGAGGCCCAGTGGATGATGTGCTCGAGCGCCTGCGCCGGGCAGCGGGCGTTGACGCAGCGGGTTATGGCTTCACCTTCGGGGCGGAAGACCGGCTCGCCGCAGACCGGGCACTCCTTCGGCATCTCGAAGGGATGCTCGTCGCCGTCGCGGTCTTCGACCACGGGCCGGACGACCTGCGGGATCACGTCCCCAGCCCGCTCGACGATGACGGTGTCCCCGACGAGGATGCCTTTCTCCTTTATGTAGTCCTCGTTGTGCAGCGTGGCGCGCGAGATCGTCACGCCGCCGATGCTCACCGGCTCGAGCTCGGCCTGCGGCGTGAGCGCGCCGGTGCGTCCGACGTGGACGAAGATCCTCTTCAACTTCGTCCTGCCGGCGAGCGGCTCGAACTTGTACGCTATCGCCCAGCGCGGGGCCTTCTGCACGTTGCCCAAAGCGCGCTGCTGCTCGAAGGAGTCGACCTTCACGACCACGCCGTCGGCCTGGAAATCCAGCGACTCCCTCTCCTTCGCCCACCGCTCGCACTCCGAGACGACCGACTCTATGTCCTCGTGGAGCGTGTACGGGTTGACCCGGAGCCCGTAGCTCTTGAGCGCTTCGAGCGAGGAGGAATGGCTCTCGTAGTTCTCCGCCCCTTCGCCGATGCCGTAGAGGAAGATCGTGAGCGGCCGGGAGGCCGTGACCTTCGGGTCGAGCTGGCGGATGGAGCCGGCGGCCGCGTTGCGCGGGTTGGCGAAGGGACGCCTGCCCTCGGCCTCCTGGCGGCGGTTCAGTTCCTCGAAGTCTTTGATGGGGATGTACACCTCTCCCCGGGGTTCCAGGACCGGCGGCGGGTCGTCGGAGAGCCTGATGGGGATCGAACGCACCGTGCGCAGGTTGGCCGTGACGTCCTCGCCGACGAACCCGTTGCCGCGGGTCGCACCGCGCACGTAGCGCCCGTTCTCGTAGCGCAGCGAGACCGCGAGCCCGTCTATCTTGAGTTCGGTGACGTAGCGCAACCTCTCCGCGTCTTCGCCGAGCATCCTGCGGATGCGCGCGTCCCACTCGTAGAGCTCCCCGGCCGAGCGGGCGTTCTGCAGCGAGAGCATCGGCACCTCGTGGCGGACCTCCTCGAACTCCTCCAGCGGTTCGCCCCCCACGCGCTGGGTCGGGGAGTCGGGGGTGATGAGCTCGGGGTGGGCCGCCTCAAGCTCCTCGAGCTCGCGGTAGAGCGCGTCGTACTCGGCGTCGGAGATCTCCGGGTCGTCCTCCACGTAGTAGCGCCGGTTGTGGTGGCGGATCTTCTCCCGCAACTCCTCCAGCTTCCGCCGGATGTCTTCGTCCTGGACGCTCACGCAGGGGATTATACGGGTGCTGGCGGCGACGCCCAAGCCGTGAAGAACGGCGAGATTCCGTTAAACTTGTTCGCCTATGATGGGAAAAAGGCACAACAGGATACAGGTCGTTGCAGTCGTCTGCGCCGTTGCCGCCTGCCTGATCACCCTGGTCTCTTCCTGCTCCGGCGGGGGCGCGGCCCGCTCCTCTTCACCGGTTGCGAAGGGGACATCTTTCTCCGCCACCACCTCCTCCGATTCCGACTCTTCCCCCGCATCCGGTGGCGGTGGGACGCAGGCGGAGGACAGGACCTCCGGCCTCTCGGGGATTGAGTCGGCCGGACGGGCGGCCGACCGCTGGCGCAAGGACGCGAAGCTCTACGCCGTGGCGACCGCGAAGCCGGACTTCGGCCCTGACGGGCGCGCCTCTGCCTGGCTCTACTCCTACGTCTCGCCCTCTTCCAGGGCGTACGCCAGCTTCCTGGTGAGGGGAGGTAGCATCGAACGCGTCCAGCAGGGCAGGCTTCCGGAGGCCCGGGTGAAGGACATCCTCAGGCACGTGCTGCCGGCCCGGAGCAGGCTAGTGGACAGCACCACCGCACTCGGAAAGGCGGACAGGGTACGCACCTATCTGAAGGGGCATCCCGGTTCCAGGGCCACCGCGGGGGTCGACTCCTTCTCCACCGACGGCAAGCCGGCCTGGATCTTCACGGCAATAAAGAAGCGGGGCGCGGTGGAGCAGAAGATCCCGGCCCTCAAAAAGAGCTCCTGAGCACACCGGGAGGCGTGAGGCTGGCGCGGGGCCTGCTGCGAGCGTATCATGACCGGGGTCATGAGAGCGACCACGGCACGCTCCGGTAGCGCGCGCAGGGTGAAGGCGCTCTCGCTCGCTTATATGTTGCTCGGCGGCGCGGCCTGCGCGCTGGCCAGCAGCGGTTCATACGAGCCGCCTTCCGCTCCCGTTGCGCTCTACCTTTCCACTGCCGTCCTCGTCGCCGGAGCGTTCGCGCTGCTCCTTATGCCGGGGTGGGCCTTCACCCTGCGCACCATCGCTGGCTCTCACCTCTTCTACGCAGCTTTCGTCTCGCTCGTGATCTTCTTTACGGGAGGGGCGGTCAGCGAACTCTATCCCCTGTACCTCCCGCTCCTTCTCTCCGCCGCCCTCTGCCGCTCCCGGGTCGTGCAGCTGCTCTCCACGGCCGGTGTACTACTCGGGTACCTGCTGGCCGCACTTCCGGGGCTGCTGGTGGAGGATGCGGTCCCGCAGTCACCCGCCGTCATCGGCTTCCGGTTGCTCGTCTTCCTGGCGCTGGGAACGCTGGGGGCTCTCGGTGGTTCATCCGCCCCCGATAGCGGCAAGGCGCTCATCAGACGGGCGGAGGCCGAGATCGCCGCCAGTCCCTCCGGGCGGGTGGCCGCCATCCTGGTCGACCCCGGGCGGCGGTTCGAGAGGCTCCCGCTGTTGATGCAGCGGGTGGGGGAGAGGGTTGCGCCTGCCTCTCCGCTCGGTGAGGGAGAGGTGTTCGGGGTGTTGCTCCGCGTCGCGGATGAAGAGGAGGCCGGGGAGGCCGCCCGGCGCTGCCTGGCCGCCGCGGCTGCACTAGGTGCCGGAGAGGTGAGGGCGGGTATGGCGCTCTACCCCGAGGATGCCGCGTCGGGACGGGCCCTGCTCGAGGCCGCCGGGGAGGCACTCGAGGCGGCCTTCGAGAGCGGGGCGCCCGGCGCGCTCGTCGCAGCCGGCAGGGCGAGGGGCACGCTGGAGAGACGAGGGGGCTGATCGGGCCGGTGATATAATCTTGGGCTAGTTTCAGGGTTCTCTAGCGCTGGAGGGCAGATGGGAAGGTTGACCAGGGCCATCCGGGGATTCTTCGGACGGTTCCTGAGCGGGGTGGAGGAGCGCAACCCGGAGATCCTCCTCGAGAACGCCGTACAGGACGAACTGGACAACCTGAAGAAGCTTCAGGTGGCGGCGGCCCGTACCATGGCCTACGAGAAGATGCTCGCGGACGACGCCGCCAGCAAGCAGAAGCTCGTCGCCGCCCGCGAGCGGCAGGCCCAGGAGCTGCTCTCACGCGGGGAACGGGAGGCCGCGCTGGAGGTGATCCAGCAGAAGCAGGAAGCTCAGGCCAGCCTGGCCGAGCTGCAGGGGCGCCTCGAAGAAGCCCGCAAGAACTCGCAGGAGATGGAACAGGCGTTTCGCGAGCAGGAGAAACGCTACAACGAGATCGTGCGCGAGCGGGCCGCCCTGCTCGAGGAGCACCAGCGGGCCAGGGCGCTGCGCATGGCGAACGAAGCCCGGTCCAGCATCTCGCTCTCGGACTCCTCACGCGACCTCGAACGTGCCCGGCAGGCGATACGCCAGGCCTCCTACGAGGCACAGGCGGTCGGCGAGCTCGGTGTGGATGAGACCCGGCACAGGATCTCATCAGTGGAGGAGGACATAAAACGCATTGATGCCGAGCGTGAGCTGGAGGAGATGGAGGCCCGGATGGGCCTCAGGGAACCGGGGCAGTTGGAGCCCGGTGGGGGAGAGGAGGAGAGAGGAGACCGTGGGTAGGGGTGGGGACCTCGCGTGGCTCGTCCCGGTCGGTGCGCTGGCGGGTGAGGGGGTCCTCTCCCTGGCACATCCGGGCATGGATCCCACCGGAGTTCTCTCGCTCGCCGCTCTGTTCGTCGGGGCCGGGGTGCCGGTCGCCGCGCGGGCTATCCTCTCGCGGGGGGATGGAGAGCGACGGATGCGCCGGGCGATCCGGCGCAGCGCGCGAGCCCTCGGGAAGGTCGCCCGCGAAGACCCCGTCGCCGCGCCGCAGGCCGGCCGTATCCTGAGGTTGCAGAGGACGCTGGTCGAAAGCTGGGAGAGCCTGCCGGCTGAGCAGCGCGCCATGCTCGCTGGAGAGGTCTTCTCCGTGGTCGAGGAGTTCGGCGAGGCCACGAGGCTTCTGCGCCGGAGAACGCTCCTCCGGCGCCATCTGCAGACCCTGGACCGGGAAGGCCTGCAGGGGCGGGTACGAAACCTGGAGCGAGACATCTCCGAGCTGCCGTATGATTCCGGGCTGCGGGAGGCTTTCGAGGAAACGCTCGCCGGGCGCCGGGAGGAGATGGCGGTGAGGGAAGAGCTCCTGGCGGGCGTGAGCTCTCTGAACGCCCGGATCGAAGGGTTCGAGAGCCTGCTCGGTGGTCTGTGCGGGGAGCTCCTGACGCTCGACGAGGGGGTTGCCTCCGGGCGTCCGGACCTCGCCCGCATCAAGAGGCGTATCTCATACTTCAGGCGCAGCTTGGACGAGATCACACGCCAGATGGACCCTGCAAGCGACTCATCGATGGAGCCGATATAAGGTGAGTGAGGAACGCGACAGGCAGAAGAGCTTTCTATCGAGGATCTTTTCGACCGGAGAGGAAGAGGAGACGATGGTCTTCTCCACCGAGGATTTCGAGTTCGAGGAGGTCGATGAGCCCGAGGAGGCGCCCCCCCGCAGCAGCTTCACGGTCGAGCGAGCCGCCGAGATAATAAAGAGCCTGCCGGACGACGTGCCCCGGGAGAGCGCGGTGCGCATCGTGCGCCAGACGCTCGCCGCCGCAGGCATAGATATCGAGGAGCTGGCCCGCTCGGCTGACCGCAGGGAATCAAAGCTCAACTCCCGCATAGACCTCAGCCAGCGGCGCTCGGAGGAGCTGAAGAGACGCACCCGCGAGGTCATAAGCTCCCTGGAGGAGGAGATCCGCAAGGCCCGCGAGGCCCGGGACTTCGGGGTGAGCGAGGAGGAGAAGAAAATCTCCCAGGCGAGAGAGGGCCTCGCAGACGTCGCCCTGGTGCGTGAGTTCTTCGAGCTCTCCAGGACCGAGGAGGTGCCGGACGAAGAGCCGTCCGGTCCGGGGAGCTGGGACCAGGACGAGACGCAGATCATCGACCGGGAGAATCTGCGCGGCGGGCGTGGTGAAGGGGCCTCCGGGGAGGGAGAAGGAGGCCGGTGAGCATCCCGCACCGCCTGGGTCGCCTGGCCCGGGGGTTCGTCTACACCCTGCAGGAGGATGAGCGCTTCGGGGAGAAGCTCCGGGTGGGGCGGGAGCGTGGCGAAGCCATAAAGAACGCCTTCGAGGCGGCCCTGCGGGGGGCCGCGGAGGAGTGGAGGAGAACCGGGGAGGAGGCGGGCGGTCGGACCCACCACTCCGGGCGTACCGCGACCACGACGTTCCGGCCCCGGCGTTACCCGCCCGAAGTGGCCGCTGCCTACCAGAAGCTGGGGTTGCAGGTGGGGGCACCGATGGAAGAGGTGAGCAGGAAGCGCCGCGAGCTGATAAAGCGTTTCCACCCGGACCGGTTCCCCGACGCGGACAGGCGCGCCCGGGCCGAGCGGCTCGCCGCCGAGATAAACGCATCCTACGACGTGATCTCCCGCCATCTCTCCCGGCGACGCTAGATTGCGGAACCCCGAGACCGAGAGGACGCGGCGCCTCTGGGAGAAGACCGCCCCGCACTACGACAGCGGGATCTCACCTTTCGAGCGCCTCTTCATCGGGGACGGGCGGCGATGGGTGTGCTCCCGTGCGGAGGGTGACGTCCTCGAGGTCGCCGTCGGCACCGGGCGCAATTTTCCCTTTTACCCCGCGGGGGTGAGCCTGAGCGCCGTGGACATCAGCCCGGCCATGCTCGCGGTGGCACGGGAGAGGGCAGGGTCGCTCGGGATGCGGGTGAACCTGGCCGAGGCCGACGCGCAGGCGCTGCCTTTCGAGGGCGAATCCTTCGATGCCGTGGTGAGCACGCTCGCCATGTGCAGCATACCTGACGAGCGTCTCGCCCTGCGGGAGATGAAGCGGGTGCTGCGCTCTGGAGGCAGACTGCTTCTGCTGGACCACGTGCGCAGCACCTCACCGGTCGTCTTCTCTCTGCAGCGGGTGCTGGAGCCGCTCTCGGTCCGGTTCGCCGGGGACCATCTGCTCAGGCGCCCGCTGGAGCGGGTCGTCGAGCTGGGGTTCTCGGTCGAGGAGAGCCGGCGTTGCAGGAAAGGGATCGTCGAGATGCTCGCGGCACGAAAACCAGTTTAGGAGCTTACGAGCTCGCCGCGGACGATGAGCCGGTACTGGAAGGTGGGGATCGGGGTGCAGGTCTGCAGCGAGACTGTCGTCCTGCCGGGCACCGGGTAGGTGACCCAGTAGTCGTCCGGGCGGACGATGATGCGATCGTAGACCCTGAAGGTGTAGGTCTTGCCGCCACGCTCTATGACGATCCTGTCGCCCGGCTTCATCTTGTTCAGCCTGTAGAACGCGTAGGGGGTGCGCGTCCAGAGGTAGCCGAGGCGGTGCCCGACGATGAACGTGTTCGACCCCTTCTGCCAGGGGTAGCCCGTCCCCGAGAGGTGCATGATGCCTATCTTGTCGAGCTCCGACTGGGTGGAGCCGTCGGGGACCGGGACGTCCTTGAGGCCCAGGCGCGGGATCGAGATCTTCATCACCGTGGGCCCCACCCCACCGCCCGCAGGCCTCGTGCCCGCCCCCTCGCCGAGCAGTCTCTGGGGCTGAGCCTGGGGGTGTATCTCCGTCGAGGCCGTCTCGGTGCGGGGGAAGATCGGCAGGAGGGCGAACACGACGAGCCCGAGCGCCACGACGATCACTGAGACTCTCAAGCTGGTGAACACCGCCGCGATTATACCCCGGCGGGCCGGTAAAATATGAGACATGAGAGCCGAGATCCTGGCCACGGAGTTCGCCGGGCACCTGGCCGAGGACACCGAGACGAGCCCGCGCACCGCCGAGTTCTACGAGGCGGACGTGAGGGAGTTCGTCCGCTTTCTCGCCCTGCGCGGCATAGAGGAGATCGAAGACGTCGGTGTCGGGGAGGTGATGGCCTTCCGCAACCACCTGCTCGGGCAGCGGCGCAAGCGCTTCACCGTCTACAGAAAGGACGCCGCGGTGAGGCGCTTTCTCGACTGGGTCCGGACCGCGACCGACGCCGAGCTCGACTTCGACCCGATAGAGCCGATGCACCAGCCTCTGGACCAGCAGATAACCTTCCTCGAGGACGACGAGGCCGAGCAGCTGCTCTCCTTCCCCGTCAACCGGCTCGACGATGCCCGGGACGAGGTCATGATCCGTCTGATGCTCGAAACCGGCGTGACGGTCGGGGAGATCCGGGGGCTTCTGCGCTCGGACGTCGACCTCGCCGCCGCGCAGGTGCAGCTCGGTGGGCCGGGCTCCCACCTGGCCCCCCGGGCCAGAAGGGTCTCGGAGGAGACCGTGCGGGCCCTGGAGCGCTACCTCGCGATGCGCAAGGACGAGACCCCGGAGCTCATCGTCGGGCGCGCCGGCAGGCCGGTGGCTACCTCGAAGGCGCTGCAGAACGCGCTCTGGAAGCGCTGCGACCAGGTGGGGCTGCCGCGCATCTCGCCGATGGTGCTGCGCCACACCTTCGCCGTCCGCCTCCTGCGGCGCGGGGCCACCCTGAACGAGCTCAAGGAGGCGATGGGCGTGCGCGACACCACCAACATCGGGGTCTACAGGAAGTTCGTCTAGGCCCTATCACGGTACAATTTCCGCTCGCGGAAGATCAGGAGGTTATTGGCAGGATGGCCGGCGGCAAGGACTTCAAGCGGAGCTCCGCGGAGATCATAACGGAGCTGCTCTCGGACGAGAGGATCAGGAAAGGCGTAGAGTACTTCAAGGACGAGGAGTTCCGCTCCTCGCTGCGCAGGGAGGCCGCGGAGCGCCTGAAGAAGGTGCGGGAGAACATCTCGACCAAAAAGCGCACCCCCGAGCAGGCCGCCCGCGAGCGCGAGCTGACCCTGCGGCTGGCCGAGGTCGAGGCCGAGGCAGCCGAGCTGAGGCTGCGCCTCTCCGGGCTTCTGGAGGAGGAGCGGAAGATAAGGTCCGAACTCGAAGAGCTCTAGGGTTGGCCCCGTGTACAAAAATCGTCGGGAGACACCCTGAAAGGGGAGAGTCGACTAGCAACCTGATTGTTACCGGCTTGTAATTTGCATCTCGCTCGTGTAAAAATTTGGCTCCACCCGTAGGCCCAGCGAGCATTGGGGAGGCGACTTTTGGCACCCTTCGGACCCGCACCACTCCACGACCCGACCTGCGAGCACGATGCCTGTGGACTTGGCTTCGTAGCGCGCGTAGACGGCCGGAGGACGCGGGAGACCGTAGAGGAGGGGCTGGAGATCCTGCGCAACCTGGAGCACCGGGGCGCGAGCGGGAGCGACCCGGAGACCGGGGACGGGGCGGGGATACTCATGCAGATCCCGGACGCCTTCTTCCGCCGGGAGTGCGGGAGGATGGGGATCGAACTTCCTCCACCCGGGCGTTACGGTGTGGGGGTCATCTTCGAGGATGGGGACGCCCGGGGCGGGGAGGCGACGCTGGAGCGCATCGCCGCCGAGGAGGGCCAGAGGCTGCTCGGCTTCCGCGACGTGCCCGTCGAGCCGGGGACCATTGGGGAGCTCGCGCGCAGCGTGATGCCGCGTATCCGGCAGTTCTTCATCGAGAGCGGCACGAAGGACGAGGGGGCGTTCGAGCGCAAGCTCTACGTGATCCGGCGGCGGCTGCACCGGGCGGTCGAGGAGAGCCACAGCTGCTACGTGGCGAGCCTCTCCTCCAGGACGGTGGTCTACAAGGGGCTTCTGCGGGGCGGGCAGGTCGCCGAGTTCTACCCAGACCTGAAGGACCCGGCCGTCGCCAGCGCGATTGCGCTCGTTCATGCCCGCTTTTCGACGAACACCCTGGGTAGCTGGGAGCTCGCGCACCCCTACCGCTACGTGGCGCACAACGGCGAGATCAACACCCTGAGGGGCAACATCAACTGGATGCGCGCGCGGGAGAGCCGGCTGCGCTCGGAGCTCTTCGGTGAGGATCTCGAGAAGATCTCGCCGGTTATAAAGCCCGACCAGAGCGACTCGGCCTCCTTCGACAACGTGCTCGAGCTCCTCTACCTCGCCGGACGCAGCCTGCCGCACGCGGTGGCGATGATGATCCCTGAGGCGTGGGAGAACGACGAGCAGATGGACCCCGACCGCCGGGCGTTCTACCGCTACCACAGCGCGCTGATGGAGCCCTGGGACGGGCCGGCGGCGGTCGCCTTCACCGACGGGCGCATCATCGGGGCGACGCTCGACCGCAACGGTTTGAGGCCAGCGCGCTACACGATCACGCGCGACGGGAGGGTCGTCATGGCCTCCGAAGACGGGGCCCTGCGGGTCCCGGCGGAGGACGTGGTCGAGCGCTGGCGGCTGCAGCCGGGGCGGATGCTCGTGGTGGACACCGAGCGCAACGAGGTGCTGCACGACGAGGAGATAAAGAGCTCCCTGTACACCCGCAGGCCCTACCGCCGGTGGGTGGAGGAGGGGGAGATACACCTCGACGAGCTCCCTGAGGCCGAGACCGACCCGCGCCCCGAGCCCGCGCCGCTCTCCCGCCGGCAGCGGGCCTTCGGATACACGACCGAGGATCTGCGCCTGATCCTCTCGCCGATGGCGAAGGGTGGCAAGGAGCCCGACGGGTCGATGGGCACCGACACGCCGCTCGCGGTCCTCTCGGAGCGCCCGCGGCTCCTCTACGACTACTTCAAGCAGCACTTCGCGCAGGTCACCAACCCGCCCATAGACCCGCTGCGCGAGGAGCTCGTGATGTCGCTCAAGATGTCGCTCGGGCCGGAGCAGAACCTCTTCGACGAGACCCCCGAGCACTGCCGGCGGGTGCTGCTCGACCACCCGGTCCTCACGAACTCCGAGCTGGAGAAGATCAGGCACCTCGGAGGCTCGGGCCCGTTCGCCGCGACGACCCTGCCGGCGCTCTTCCCGGTTGGGTCAGGGGAGAAGGGGCTCGGCCGGGCGGTGGAGGGCCTGTGCGAGCGGGCCGAGCGGGCGGTGCGCGGGGGCTCGCCGGTCCTGGTTCTGAGCGACCGGGGGGTGAGCGTCGAGCAGGCGCCGATACCGATGCTGCTCGCGGTCTCCGCCGTGCACCACCACCTGGTGAGGGAGGGGATACGCACCCGCACCACCCTCGTCGCCGAGACCGCCGAGGCACGCGAAGTGCACCACTTCGCGCTCCTCATCGGCTACGGGGCCACCGCCGTCAACCCCTACCTCGCCTTCGAGACGATAGAGAAGATGGCCCGTGAGGGATTGCTCGACGGGACGGATCCCGAGAAGGCCCGGAAGAACTACGTGAAGGCCATCGACAAGGGGCTTCTCAAGGTCATCTCCAAGATGGGCATCTCGACCCTGCTCTCCTACTGCGGGGCCCAGATCTTTGAGGCCGTCGGGCTGCGGGAGGATCTGGTGGAGCGGTACTTCCGGGGGACGGCCTCGCGCATCGGGGGGCTCGGGATGGACGACCTCGGGCGCGAGGTGCTCGAGCGGCACCGCAGGGCGTTCGAGGACCGGGGACAGGGTGAGGACCTCGACGTCGGGGGCGAGTACCAGCTGCGGGTGCAGGGTGAGTACCACCAGTGGAACAACAAGAGCATCGTCCCGCTGCAACGGGCGGTACGCTCGGCGAGCTACGAGGCCTTCAAGGAGTTCACCCGCCACTACGACGAGAAGAGCGAGCGCCTCGCCACGCTGCGCAGCCTCTTCGACTTCGAGCTCGACCCGATCCCGATCGACGAGGTCGAGCCCGCGAAGGAGATCGTCCGGCGCTTCAACACCGGGGCGATGTCGCTCGGCTCGCTCTCGAAGGAGGCGCACGAGACGCTCGCGATCGCGATGAACCGCATCGGCGGGAAGTCCAACACCGGCGAGGGAGGAGAGGACCCCGAGCGGTACACCCCGGACGAGAACGGGGACCTCCGCCGCAGCGCCATAAAGCAGGTCGCGAGCGCCCGCTTCGGGGTCACCGCGGAATACCTGGTCAACGCCGACCAGCTGCAGATCAAGATGGCCCAGGGTTCCAAGCCCGGCGAGGGCGGACAGTTGCCGGGGCACAAGGTGAGCGAGTACATCGCGCAGGTGCGGCACTCGACGCCGGGGGTCGCCCTGATCTCGCCGCCGCCCCACCACGACATCTACTCGATCGAGGATCTCGCCCAGCTCATCTACGACCTCAAGATGGTCAACCCGGAGGCGCAGGTGAGCGTCAAGCTCGTCGCCGAGGCCGGGGTCGGGACGATCGCGGCCGGGGTCGCCAAGGCGAAGGCCGACCACATCACGATCTCCGGCCACGACGGCGGGACGGGTGCCTCCCCGCTCTCCTCGATCAAGCACGCCGGGTTGCCGTGGGAGCTCGGCCTGGCCGAGACCCAGCAGGTTTTGGTGGCCAACGATCTCAGGGGACGTGTGATCCTGCAGACCGACGGGCAGCTCAAGACCGGCCGCGACGTCGTCGTGGGGGCGCTCCTCGGGGCGGAGGACTTCGCGTTCTCGACCGCGCCCCTGATCGCCGTGGGCTGCATCATGATGCGCGTTTGCCACCTGAACACCTGCCCGGTCGGGGTCGCCACCCAGGACCCCAGGCTGCGCAGGAAGTTCTCCGGCACCCCCGAGCACGTCATAAACTACTTCTTCTTCCTCGCCGAGGAGGTGAGGGAGTACATGGCGGCCCTGGGCTTCAGGAGCTTCGAGGAGATGGTCGGAAGGACCGACCGGCTGAAGGTGAGGGACGGCATAGAGCACCCCAAGGCCGGGAAGCTCGACCTCTCGGCCATCCTCGCTCCCCCGCCGGAGGGGGCCACGATCCGGCACGTCGAGGACCAGCGGCACCAGGTCGAGGAGTCGCTCGACTCCAGGCTCATCGAGCGCTGCCGCCCGGCGCTCGAAGAGAAGGAGCCGGTCAGGATCTCGATGCCGATCTTCAACACCCAGCGTACGGTCGGTGGGGCGCTCGCCGGTGAGGTGGCGCGCCGCTACGGTCGCGAGGGGCTGCCCGACGGGACGATAAGGATGGACTTCTCCGGGGTCGCCGGGCAGTCGTTCGGTGCCTGGATCCCGAAGGGGGTCACGCTCACCCTGGAAGGAACCACCAACGACTACGTGGGCAAGGGGCTCTCCGGCGGTCGGATCGCCGTCTACCCGCCGGAAGACGCGGCGTACGAGCCGGAGAAGAGCATCGTCGTCGGCAACGTCGCCCTCTACGGGGCGACCGGGGGCGAGGCTTACTTCCGCGGGTTCGCCGGGGAGCGCTTCGCGGTCCGCAACTCCGGGGCGCGGGCCGTCGTCGAGGGCGTCGGCGACCACGGCTGCGAGTACATGACAGGAGGGGTCGTCGTCGTGCTCGGCCCGACCGGGCGCAACTTCGCCGCCGGGATGAGCGGCGGCATCTCGTTCGTCCTCGACGAGGAGAGCCGCTTCGAGAAGCTCTGCAACACCGAGATGGTCGGGCTCGAGCCCGTCGAGTCGGAGGAGGACGTGGCGCTGCTGAAGCAGATGGTAGATGAGCACCTGCGCTGGACCGGGAGCGAGACGGCGAGGCGGGTGCTCGATAGCTGGGAGGAGATCCTGCCGAAGTTCGTCAAGGTGATGCCGCACGACCTCAGGAGGGTGCTCGAGGAGCGCGGTGTGGACCGGCTGGAGGCGGCGATCTGATGGGTGATCCGAGAGGTTTCCTGAAGATAGGGCGCAAGCCGGTCCCCAAGCGGCCCGTCTCCGAGCGTGTCCGCGACTACCGGTGGGTCTACCGGCCGATGCCCGGGGAGGAGCTCAGGGAGCAGGCCTCGCGCTGCATGGACTGCGGGGTTCCCTTCTGCAACGCCGGGTGCCCGGTGAACAACCTCATCCCGGACTGGAACGATCTCGCCTACCGCGACCGGTGGAGGGAGGCGATAGAGAGGCTGCACCGCACGAACAATTTCCCCGAGTTCACGGGCATCCTCTGCCCCGCCCCCTGCGAGGCGGCCTGCGTGCTCTCCATCAACGACTCTCCCGTGACGATAAAGGAGATAGAGCGTTCGATCATCGAGCGGGCCTTCGAGGAGGGGTGGGTGGTCCCGGAGCCCCCGCCGCCGGAGAGGCGCACCGGCAAGCGGGTCGCCGTCGTCGGGAGCGGTCCGGCGGGGCTCGCCGCGGCGCAGCAGCTCAACCGCGCCGGGCACACGGTCGTCGTTTTCGAGAAGGACGACCGGATCGGCGGCCTCCTGCGCTACGGCATCCCGGACTACAAGATGGAGAAGTGGGTCATCGATCGCAGGCTGCGCCAGCTCGAGGAGGAGGGAGTAGAGTTCCGCACGAGCGCGCACGTGGGCTACGACCCGACCCTTGAAGAGGTGCGCGGCGAGTTCGACGCCATCGTCCTCGCCGTGGGCGCGCTGCAGGGGCGCGACCTCAAGGTGCCGGGGCGCGAGCTCGGCGGCATCCACCTCGCGATGGAGTATCTCGTGCAGCAGAACCGCCGGGTGGCCGGCCTGCCGGTCGAGGGCGAGGAGATCACCGCGCGCGGCAAGCACGTCATCATCCTCGGCGGTGGCGACACCAGCGCCGACTGTCTGGGCAACGCCCACCGGGAGGGCTGCGCCTCGGTCAGGGTCCTCACCCACGGTCCGAGGCCGCCCGAGTCCCCCGACCCGATGGAGTGGCCCGACTGGCCGTTCGTGCTGCACACCTACCCGGCGCACGAGGAGGGCGGCGAGCGCCGCTGGAACGTCGCGGTCGCCGGTTTCTCCGGCTCGAACGGCAGGGTCGAGCGGATGCACTGCGTGCGCACCGAGCGCACCCCGGAGGGCCGGACGGTCCCCGTGGCGGGCTCGGAGTTCGAGATGCGCGCAGATCTCGTGCTGCTCGCGATCGGCTTTACGGGCCCGGTGCGCGACAGGCTGCTCGAGGAGCTCGACCTCGGGTACGCGCCGAACGGCGCGATAGCATCGCGCGAGGGGTTCGCGACGAAAGAGCCCGGCGTCTTCGTCGCCGGGGATGCCCGGCGCGGCGCCTCGCTCATCGTCTGGGCGATCGCCGAGGGCCGCAAGGCGGCCCGTCAGGCCGACGAGTACCTGATGGGGGAGAGCCTGCTACCCGGCTGACCCTCCGGGGATCCGAACCCACGCCGCTCCCTGCGGATATCTCCGGGCTGCCGTCTCTTCCTCGCATTGGATCTGGTATCGCCAGGGTTATGCCGTCTAACCCGGACGGCGGCAGAGCACGATCAGGTGGTCGCTCGCCGCGTCGAACGGCTCCCCCTCGAACCCGCCGTAGACCGCCTCGGGTTCGAACCCCGCGACCCTGAGCATCAGAAGCAGCTCGTCGCGGAAGGTCACGCGGATGGTGAGCTGGTGGCGGCGCATCTCGCGCAGCACGCCGTCCGCGCCGTAGAGCTCGTAGAAGAGCGTGATCTCCATCAGCTGGGAGGCCGTATCGTAGCGCGAGACTGAGAGCCTCTCCAGCGTGCCGCCGTCCGGGAGCGAGCGGCTCAGGTCGTGGCGCAGCTCCGGGCCACCGGACAGCTCCTCCGGCGAGAACGCCGAGACCTCCACGCCGAGCAGCCCGCCCGGCAGCAGGTGCTCGCGGGCGTTGCGCAGAAAGATGAGCGCGTCGTCCACCGAGAGCAGGCACAGGAACGAGTTGAACGCGCAGATGCCGAGCCCGTAGCGGTTCCCCAGCCTCACGCTGCGCATGTCGCCGCGGATCCATTCGACGCCCGGACCCTTCCTGCGCCCGACCCCGGCCATCGGTCCCGAGAGCTCGACGGCGGTCACCTCGTGGCCCGCCCCGGCGAGCCGCTTCGCTATGCGGCCCGTACCGACCCCCCACTCGACGACGGGGCCGCGTTCCCTTCCGGCGAGCGCGAGCCAGAACGGAACGTCGTGATCGTGGGCGTACTCCAGGTCGTAGAGGTCGGCGAGGGCGTCGTACTCGGGCAAGTTCTGCTCCTTACGTAACGCCGGCGGATATAATCTCCCGGTAGGTCATCTGAAAACCCGCGGAGGTCCCATGGGAACCGCCGGAACAATCATAGTAGTCGCCATCATAGCGCTCATCGTGCTCTACGTGATCTTCACCTACAACGGGCTGGTGCGGCGCAAGAACCAGGTCGAGGAGGCCTACCGGCAGATAGACGTCCAGCTCAAGCGGCGCTACGATCTGATCCCGAACCTCCTCGAAGGAGTCAAGCGCTACTTCAAGCAGGAGCAGCAGGTCCTCGAGGAGATAACGCGGGCACGCGCCGAGGCGATGAAGCCGCAGTCCCCGCGCGAGCAGGCACAGTCCGAGGCCCGGCTCTCCGGCGCGATAGGCAACCTCTTCGCCGTCGCCGAGAACTACCCGGAGCTGCGCTCGAGCCGGGTGCTTTTGGACTTCCAGGAGGAGCTCGCCTCGACGGAGAACAAGATCTCCTTCGCCCGCCAGCACTACAACGACTCGGTGCAGGAGTACAACACGAAGATACAGAGCTTCCCAGCCGTCATCTTCGCCCGCGCGATGGGCTTCACCGAGCGGGAGTACTTCGAGGCCGAGGGCCCCGAGCGTGAGTCGGTGACCGTCTCCTACGACTAGAAGATGAGAGGAGCGGCAGAGGCAACCTTCCGCGAGAGGATCGCGCGGAACAGGCGCAACAGCCTGCTTCTTTTCGTGACCTTCCTCGTCTTCGTCCTCGCCTTCGGCTACATCATCGGGTACGCCTGGGTAGGGGACCCGGCCGGAGCCTTCTTCGGGCTCGTCATCGCGTTCTTCGCCGGGGGCCTCTCCGGGCTGCTGAGCTACTACGCCGGGGACAAGATGGTCCTCGCCGCCTCCAGGGCGCGCCGCATCGAGCACGACGACGCCCCCGTTCTCTTCAACGTCGTCGAGGAGATGGCGATAGCCGCCGGGCTCCCGATGCCGAAGGTCTACGTCATCGACGACTCCGCTCCGAACGCGTTCGCCACCGGGCGCGACCCCGAGCACGCCTCGGTCGCGGTGACCTCAGGACTTCTCGAGAAGCTCGACCGCGACGAACTGCAGGGCGTGATCGCGCACGAGATGAGCCACGTCAGGAACCTGGACATCCGCTACTCGATGCTGGTCGGCATCCTGGTCGGTACCACCGTCCTGATCGCCGATTTCTTCCTCCGCAGCCTCTGGTGGGGCGGAGGGAGGCGCCGGAACGACCAGGGCAACGGCCAGCTGCAGCTCATCCTCATGATCGTCGCGCTGATCCTCGCGATACTCGCCCCGATCTTCGCCCGGCTGTTGCAGCTCTCGATCTCCCGCCAGCGCGAGTACCTGGCCGACGCCTCCGCCGTCGAGCTCACCCGCAACCCCAAGGGTCTCGCCGACGCGCTGGAGAAGATCGCAAAAGACCAGGAACCGCTCGAGGTCGCCAACCGTGCAACAGCCCACCTCTACATCGTCAACCCCATAAAGCGCTTCGAGAAACACTCGCGCAGCCTCTTCTCCACCCACCCCCCGATAGAGGAGCGCATAAGGATCCTGCGCGCGATGGAGACCGGCGGCGTGCCGCAGACTGGACGGGACGCCGGATAGGGGTTAAACTCTCTCCCTGCGACCTTTGCCGGGTGGTGTAACGGCAGCACGGCTGACTCTGGATCAGCTAGTCCTGGTTCGAATCCAGGCCCGGCAGCTCCTCAAAAGCCTCCGTTTGCGGGGCTTTTTTGTTTTGCCCTGTTGTGCGTTACCCCCATGAACCCCCGCCGACCCCCGTTGGGTTATGGTAAGCGTTATGGTAATAATCATGGGTGACCTCATCGGGATAGCAGCCACTCGTCGAGTTCCTTGCGCGAGAATAGGATCCCACGCTCGGTGAGGTAGTGCTTCGGGATCTCGCCCTGGGCCACCACCTTCTCGAAGGCTTTCGGGGTTTTCTTGAGATAAGCTGCGGCCTCTTCGAAAGTCAGCCACTCGTCCGGGGCGATCTCCCTGAGCTCCCTCGCCGTCTTGGCCAGGCTTTCCGCAGTCTGAGCGATCGATGCTGCAATCGCTGCCAGTGCAGAGTTCTCAAACTGCTGCAGCGCATCTCGTGATTCTCTGAGCGTCTTAGCGACTTGAAAGAGATCCAAAGAGCCGGGAGGCGCAGAAGGCGAGGGTGCTACATGGTGGGAAAGGGAAAGGAGGAGGTTTTCGCCTTTGGCTTCCCGGCTCATGTGCGTAGTATATACGCATTTTGCGCATTTGTATAGTACTATGTAGTCGTGTTACGCAAAGCTGGCGAGTAGAGAGGCAGGATCGCGTTGATGGGAAGACAGAAAGTGCGTCAGTTTAGCCGCTCAGAGTTCGGCAAATGCCTCTACGACTTGATGCTCTCACGCGACATAGTCACTGCCAGAGAGCTAGCGGATAGGATGCAGGAGGCCGGGAAGAACACTACAGACAGAGTGATCAGGCAGTATTGGAGCGGCACGTCCAGGCCTTCGATCGCCTTCATGAAGAACCTGGCCGAGGTCCTCGAGCTGAGCAGAAACGAGAAGGCCCGGCTCGCGATGTCCGTCTACTACGACGATGAATGGCGGGAGCTTTAGCTACTCTGCGCAGACCGGGGGAAGCTCACCTCGCTCCTGCATGTTCCGGATGATCGCCAGCGCCGGGTAGTCGGGGACTTTGGAAAGCCTGCGTATACCGTCCCAGGTGTTGTCGTACATACACGCAAGCCGCACGCGCTCCACCCAGTCCGGCCTCGCTCGCTCGATGATGAGCCGGAGCGCTTTTATTCGGCGGGGGTGCATATGTTCAAGGGCTCCAGGCTCATAGCAGAACATCCGCCCGCCCGAAGCCAGGCCATTTTCCAGAAGGCTTTTCGCCTCCCACCAGAGTGCTTCGGCTTCCTCATCTGAGAGTCCATCCTTTAAGGCAAGAGTAGCAGGCGAAGGGTATTCGGTATACAAGGCATGAAGGGCTTCATCGCGGAATTCAACCCCTTCCATTACCTCCAGTACGCCGTCCACTTCCCTCTTCCTCCCCAACTTCTTTGCGCGCTTCCAAATCTAGCATATCCCGCCAGGCTTCAGGTGAGGCTTCCTCGGACTGCAAAACAGCGCAAAGACGCTCGAGATCCTCCCTCTCTTCCCGATCATGGATTTGTAGCCACGCATCGGTGAGTTCCATCGCTTGTTCTTTCGTGAGGTTGCCACCCTTGATCAACGCCCAGATAAACCTGAAAGGTGGCTTGCTTCGGGGTTGTCCTGCTTTCTCATGGCCGGCAGGCCACTTGCGCATATATGTTCCCACGAGGCGACGATCTGCTTTATAGCCGCCGCGAGTCGCGATCTCGGCTATCTGTTCCTGTGTTTTGGCTCTGACATTCGGGGCGCTCATAACATGATCGATCGCCCATCCGAGCTCGTGCCACTCACTGGTCCTTGGCATCACCAACATCCCGTTTCGCTCCTTCACTAGCCTTCACTACATACATACACACGATGTCATACGCAATAGTTTACCGCGAAGTTCCAAAAAATTGGCGTATAGAGCGCAAATAGTACGCAAAAAACGTAGACACACAAACCTGAATGAGATACACTGATGCGTAGAAGGTACGCATAAAGCGTACGAAAAAAGACCGGCGGCGGTAGGAGCGCCCCGGTCACGGACCCAGAAACGGAGGTTCTGGATCGTGAAGAGTATAGCGGAGGAGAGGGCGCAGGTGCAGGTCCCGTCGTTCACGAATGGTGGGGAGTATGTCGTGAATCTCGACGCCGGGAAGTGCACCTGCCCGGCGTATCGCTATCGCGGCGGCGAGTGCAAGCACCTCAGGCTGGCGCGGGCCGCTTCCCGCGCGGGTCTCGACATTTCTGGGGCTTCGCGCGGAATCCTGGCGGACGGGCGCCGGGTGGTAGTCGTGGACTCCATGGTCCACGATTATCAGCCCCGGACGTCCTCGCAGCGCTTCCAGTCCCAGATCTGGGGCTGGGGCTGGGGCACCTGGCAGCACTCGCTCTGTTTCGACGGCCGCCGCTGGCTGCGCGAGTCAACACGGATCGATGTGGGTGAGAGCCGGGTGGTAGAGGTGGACCCGGAGAACTGGCTCGAAGATCTCCCGGTCCACTGCATGGCGGGGGCGGCGTGATGGCCGCCCTCATCCGTGATTGGGCATGCGGCTGCCGGATCGTGGTGTCCCTCGAGGAGGGTATAGACGAGCGTCATGCCTGTCCCGAGGCGGATGCGCTCCTGGCGCAAGAGGAGGAGGCGATATGGCTCGCCTCCATGACCGGCGAGCCGGAGGATCAGAGGCGCGCGCGGGAGCTCGGCGAGCGCGTGCGGGAGCACTTCCGTAAGTACGGTCCGCCGGTGGAGGAGAGGCGATGAGACGCCTCGACTGCTGGGAACCAGAAGAGCTCCTTCTCTACTACTTCCGCCAGGCCGGGGTGAATGTCTCCGGCGACGTGGAGGTGGAGATCAGGGCGATCGCCCGCGGCATCGTCGAGACCGCCGTAGAGGAGGCCAGGGAACAGATCCTCGACGAGATCTACGACAACATCTTCTGCGCCGGGTGCGGGGCGTTCCTGGGCCGCGAGCAGGCTCAGGGAAACGGACTCTGCGAGCGGTGCGAGGCTGAGGAGGTGTGCTGATGGCCGCTCTGTACGACCACACAGCGGAGCCCGAGGTCATCGAGGCCGCGGGTATGGAGGGCCCCTGCCTCGTGCCGGGGATCGAGCCGGCGATGGTCGAGCAGGGTGTTGCGTGCCTGCTGACCTGGCACCCGAAGGAGATGTGCTTCCAGGTGCTCTGCCTCGAGGCGGGGGCGATGAGGTACTGGAGGAGGACGACCGGCTCGCCGAATGTCGCCCGGATGTGGTGGGAGAGCGTGCTTTCGCTGCCGCTCTCCGACTGGGGCGTGAGGCGAATCGAGGAACTCACCGAGGGGATGGTTCCATGAGCGAAGAGAGAAGGGAGCCGTACCTCCCGCCAGGCTACCGGGTTATTCTTTCCGACCCGGAGGTAGTCCAGCTGGTAGCACCTTGGGGCGACGTCATCTTTACGTGGAGCCGCTGGGGGGCGGCCCCGCGGAAGGTGGAGTCGCTCGCCTGGGACCACCACCGGCGCACCCGGAAATCCGCCATGGGGAAGGAGCGATGAGGGGCTGCAACCACGAGCAGGCGACCTACGCGCTGCGCGGACGGATGTGGACGATCCACTGCCATGCGTGCGGCGCGGATGGTCCTCTCGCGGAGACGGCGAGAGGGGCTGAGAGGAGGTTTCGTGAACCTGCCAGGGAGATATTTCGTGATGGATGATCTCGCCGGGCGCTGCGTGCTCTACAGCGGCGATGCGGTCTATACGCGGGATACGGATGACTATATCGGCCCGCGTGCCGTCGCGCGGTTCGAGTCGTGCGTGAGCGACTACATGGTCGAGCGTGTCGCCAGGCTGGATCACGAGGCGCGCTTCGGCGGGCCCGGCGCGCGGATCGCTCTGATCGAGCTCGCGAAGATCTTCATGGGAAGGGGGCGCTGATGGCGCTGGCTTACGAGAAGATCCAGAGCGGCGTCAGGCTCTACGAGTGCCGCGCATGCGGAAGGCATACGCCGGTACTGGTTGGGAGAGCGGGGCAGACGTACGTATCTCAGCTCCGCGCCCGGGGATGGCGGAAATACCGCCGCGGGGGCTGGCACTGCCCCGTGTGCGTCGCAAGAAGAGAGGAGCGGTAAGCATGGAAGATGCAAGCGACAAGATACAGTTCTTTGCGTACCTGCCGGAGATCCAGAGTGCGGTGAGCATCGGCAGGGACTCCTCCAGGATCAAGCTCGACGTGCCCGAGACGGATATAGCGGCGGCCATAAGGCTGGCCGCGTACGGGCGAGGCAAGAGTCTGCGTGTGACGGTGGAGATCGAGGGAGACGAGCTGTGAGCGTCTGGGCGGAGAAGTGGGCATACGAGTGCCAGCCGCGCACGAGCGGCGCGAAATTCGTCCTCGTCTGTCTGGCGCATCACGCCGACGAGGAGGGTTACTGCTACCCGTCGCAGCGGCGCCTAGCGGCCATGACCGGGCTCAAAGAACGCGCCGTTCGCACACACCTCGCGGCGCTCGAGGAGGACGGGTTCATCAGACGCAAAGCGCGCCGCAGAGATGGACGGCGCACCTCCGATCTCATACAGCTTCTCATCCCTGAAGACGAGCTCAGGCTACCGGCAGAAATTGCCGCCAGCAGGAAAGCAACCGGCAAAAAACGACACGACCTACCGGCAAAAAACGACGCGAACAACCGGCAAAATTTGCCGGGGAAAGATCAGAAGAAAGGTCAGATAGAACAGTCAGAGTATGCGCTAGAAGAAGACTTCGCTAACGCTACGTCTTCTTCTAGCGGTGCGGACGGCAAGCCGCCGCACCGCGCGGATACATACGTCCGGATGATCGAGGACCAGTCACGTTTGCTAGGCGTTCCTCTCGACGATGACGAGAAGCTACGTATCGGCTCGTATGCGAAGAACCTGATCGAGAAGAACAAGGCCGGGCCGCCACAGATGCTTCGGTGGGCGGCGCGCCTGGCGACGAGGCGGGCGGAGAATCCGCGCATACGGCCGTCTCAGGCCTGGGCGGATGTGGCCTCGTGCTCCGGCGGAAGGCGTACGCGAGCAGGCAGTGAGTCGATAGCCGTAGTCGGGGTGTGCGAGGAAGACTACGACGACTGGACGGGGTGGTGATGGTGGAAGATCTCGCCAGGATCTCGCAGTTGACGGAAGAAGAGCTCGACGAGCTCGCAGCCGAGCTGGCGCGCAGAGCCAGCCGGGCTCAGAAGAGCAGAAACGACTCCACGCCGGACGCTCGAGAAACAATCTGCGGGAGGTGCGGACGTCCGCAACCTCGCACGCTCGTGATCGGCAATCCCTACCAGAAGATGTGCGAGTGTCATCAGGACGTGGCGCGGGCATGGCGGGCGATAGAGCGCGTCGATCCCGCCGGCGAGATGACATTCGCGAGTCTGAGAGACCCCGATCCGACGGTGAAAAACGCGGCGGCGAAGCTTCAGGCGATCGTGAGCGGCCAGCGGAGCCGGGGTGTGCTGATGTTCGGACTTCCGGGTCGGGGCAAGACGCATCTTTCGATCGCGTTTGCGCGGTCGATGCTGGAGGCCGGCAAGCTCTGCGGCGTGTACAACCTCGCGGGTTTGATCTCCCGCATCCAGTCCACATACGGCTACGAGGACGCTGAGGAGTCGAAAGCGTCCATACTCGACGAGGTGCTCAGGCACGACGCCATCGTGCTGGACGACATCGGCAAGGAGCACCGCTCACAGGACACCGAGACGATCGTCTATCAGCTCGTAGACGCTCTCTATAACGCCCGCAAGCCGCTCATCGCATCCTCCAACCTGCCTGGCAAGGAGTTCGCGGAGCGCTACGACGCGGCCGTCCTTTCGCGGCTGAAGGGCATGTGCGAGCGGCTGGTTATCCGTGGCGAAGATCGCCGGGAGGCGGCGTGGGAATGGTAGAGGCGACAGACAGAGAGACGGTTCTGGCTGTCTTCGAGTGCGCCGGATGCGGCCGATCCTGGAAGATCGTAGCCGGCCCGCACTGGTTACGTTTTGGGATACAAGATGTTTGTGTTTGCGGCGCAGAGATAGAAGCTCCGGCCAGATGGGAGTCTCCGCGCGGAGAGAGCGTCCTACCG
Organism: Rubrobacter calidifluminis; assembly: GCF_028617075.1. Classification (NCBI taxonomy): domain Bacteria; kingdom Bacillati; phylum Actinomycetota; class Rubrobacteria; order Rubrobacterales; family Rubrobacteraceae; genus Rubrobacter; species Rubrobacter calidifluminis. The sequence goes on from NZ_JAQKGV010000006.1 coordinate 23,704, forward strand.
CCAGCGTTCGGTGTGCAGGAGGGGCTTTTCTGAGCGGCATCGGGCGGCCGGGTATGATGAGCGCCCATCGCTTCGGCCACCGCAGCGCCGCGCTCTACCCGTACCTGGAGCAGGAAGTGGACACGCCGCGAGGGCCCGGCGTGCTGCTCCAGGTACTCGCGGGGGAAGCACACGTCCTGCTCTACCGCACCAGAGAGAAGGAGCACGGGATCGGCAGCCGCACCGTGAGGTTCCGCCCGGTCACGAGCTTCCCGGCAGCGGAGGTGAGGCCGGCTAACGAGGCCCGAAGGAGGAGCGCATGAAAAACGCGCGCGTCTTGCGCGAAGAGTACCTGCGCGAGCTGGATTTTTCGATCTCCGAGAAGAACTTCACGACCCGCGTGAAGGGCATCTTCCGGGCCGCCGGCTGGCTCACGTACCACACGTGGAACTCGAAGCACTCCGATGCTGGCTTTCCGGATCTGATCTGCGTGAAAGACGAGCGGATCGTCGCCATCGAGCTCAAGGTGGGTCGTAACCGGCCCACCGGGCACCAGAGACGATGGCTCGAAGCGCTCGCGCGGGCTGGCATCGAGACATACGTCATGTGGCCGAGATACGAGCCCGAGATCACGAAGATAGCCGCCGGGGAGTCCTCGGCGCGTGAGGGCAAGCTGGAGAAGCGCTAACCGGGGAGGAGATAGGGATGGGGGAGAACAGGCGCTCAATTAAACACAACGCTCAGATGGTGAGGCGGTATCTCGATGTTTGGCCGCTTCTGACCGAGAAAACATCTCGCGGCGAGGCGCAGGTGCGCGTGCAGCACGCGAAAGGCTCCTCTTCCCCGCCGGTCTCCGCACTGTTCTTCCGCTTCCTGGAGGACGAGGACAACCGCGACGCGTCCCGCATACTCTCGCCGCTTCTGCAGGAGATACTGAAGAGCGGCGCGTCCCATCGGGGCGTCTCATTCCGCGCGCTCCTCATGGACATCGCATCAGATCCCGGCGCCATGCTCCACATCGAGCACTCCCCGCGTCACCGGGAAGCGCTCGAAAAGATGTGTGTGCTCATCGCCCATGCCATAGCCTCCCGCTACGGCGCCGGGCGTCGCATCCACGTCCGTCTGCCCCGCGCCTGCCATCCCGCGCGCAACCTCCACGACGCGGCCATGAAGCGCAGAACCTGGAAGAAAGAAGACTCGTACCGCATCCTCGCGAACGAGTGGGCCGAGATGGTGGCGCGCGGCATAGACGAATCGGAAGCATACCGCACCGTCGCGAAGGCGCACGACACATCCTACTGGCGCGTCTGGCGTGCAGTCGAGTGGGCGAAAGAGTACGCAGGCTGAAACCTTGCGTTTTGCACGAGCATGAGGTATACTTTGCTACGATAGCTATACTGCCCCGGAAGCAGCCGGGGCTTTTTTTGTGGCCGGGCGGCGGGACCTCCTTTCCCTCTCATGCGTGCTCTTTCCTCCGGGCACACTCGTCGTTCTCCTTGGGCCGCCCGGTCTATGGACATGAAGATTGTTTTCGTTGATACCGGATAGGTGATGGCACAAAGGTTAGCTAAAGCTCAGCGCATAGAGTACGCCCGCAAGGCCGCCGAGCTCTCTGCCAAAGGATGGATGTCCAAGGATATAGCCGTGGAGCTCGGTGTGTCCGCTGCCACGGTGCAGCGCCTGATCGACTACGCCTACGAACTCGAGCGCGACCGCTGGGTGAACGGCAAAGAAGAGGCCATCGCGCAGTACCGCGCAATCATTGACGAGGCCTGGAAGAGACTGCGCACGCTCGACTCCCGGAGCCTGAACGTCTCGGGGCTCCTGAACTCCATCCGGGCGGCCCAGGAGCGCATCGACAGGCTCCAGGGCAACGAGGCCCCCATCAAGACTCACAATGAGCACCACAACTACACACACAAGAGCGAAGACGAGCGAAAAGAGCGCTACGAACGCCTCTTCGCCGAGCTCGACGCCTATCGACTGGGAGTTGATGACGCGGACGGCCGAGGCGCTGGAGGCGAATCCGTACATCCCCGTAGCGCCGACGATTAAGCAGCTCCTCTTCCTCTCGCTACCGCACTTCGAAGCCTTCTATGGCGGGGCGGGCGGCGGCGGGAAGAGCGAGGCGCTGCTCATGGCGGCGCTGATGTACGTAGAGGAGCCCGGATACGCTGCGATTCTCTTCCGCCGCACATTCACGGACCTGGCGCTCGAGAACTCGCTGATGGACCGCGCCGCTTCGTGGCTGACGCGTACGGACGCGCAGTGGTCCGAGCGTGACAAGCGCTGGACGTTCCCGAAGGGTGCGACGCTCACGTTCGGATACCTCGACAGCCCGCGCGACTGGCGGCGCTACGACTCTGCGGAGTTCCAGTTCGTCGGCTTCGACGAGGCGTCGCAGTTCCGCCCGCGGGACATGAATGCACTCATCCAGCGCGTCAGGCGGCCGAAGGATGCGCGGGTTCCGCTCCGGGTGCGCTACGCTTCGAACCCCGGCGGCGAGGCGCACGACTTCCTCCTGAAGCGCTTCGTGGAGCCGAAGGAGCCCCACCCCCAGCGCGCCTTCGTTCCGGCTCTACTCGAAGATAATCCGTACCTCGACCGGGAGAGCTACGAAGCCACGCTCGAGCGCATCAGAGAGCTCGACGAAGTGCTCTACCAGCAGCGTCGCTACGGCGTCTGGATCACGGACGATGGAGACTCGATCTTTCGCCGCGAGTGGTTTGCCGGGCGCTACGATGCCTCAAACCGCGGCGTGCATAACGCCGTCGTAGCACGCTACATCTTCTGGGATACGGCGTTCAAGGAGGGCGAGGAGAGAGACTACAGCGCGTGCGTGGTCGCCGAGCTCTCGTCCGACTACACGCTGTATGTACGCGAGGTGGGGGCGTGGCGGCTCGAGTTCCCGGACCTGGTCGGCTACATGGAGGACATCGCCGCCAGGCACAACCAGGACCGGAAGCTGCGCGGGATCGTGGTGGAAGACGTGGGGGCGGGCACCTCCGCGATCCAGACGCTTCGCGAGGCGTCGCGCTGGGTCGCACCGTATATCCAGGCGTTCAGGGTGCGGGGGAAGAAGACCGAGCGGGCCCGCGAGGCGAGCGTGTGGGCACGCCGGGGGATGGTTAAGCTGCCCGCGCCGTCCCCTGAAGTTTCGTGGCTGCACGACTTCGAGGAGCAGCTTTTCGCCTTCCCCATCACCGAACACGACGATATGACCGACGCATTCGTGATGTCCATCCTCTACCTCCGGCACTACCTCGCCGAAGGCTGGCGCGCACGCGCAGGGACACAGGTGGCGTAGGGTGTGGCTATCCTCGATCGCATCAGAGCAGCAGGAGCGGCGCTGATGGGGCGCACGCGCAACGCACCAGAAGCGCTCGCATCTGAGCCGTACGGCATCTCCGGCGACTACGGCCCGCGCTCCACGGACCACTACCGCGTGCTGGCCCACTACTACCGCCAGAGCCGCCTCTACGAGTCACTGGCGTACGCCATCCGCCGCGACACCGCAGGCAGGCAGTATTCTGCGCTGAAGAACCTGCGCAACCCAGCCGAGCGCGCCGTGGAGTTCCACGCGGCCCTGCTCTGGGGCGGAGACCCGGCGGATGTCGCGCTCGAGACCACGACGAAAGAGGTGGCGGACGCGATAGACCGCCTCTGGCGCTACTCCAACCTCTCTGCATCGGGGCGCATCTGGTCGCGCTGGCTCCCGCTCTACGGTGACCTGTTCCTTAAGGTCGTAAAGCCCGAAGGGCGCGACCAGGTTTACATCCAGGGCATCCGGCCCGACTACATAACGGACTTCACCAAAGACGACCGCGGTTACTTCACCTTCCTCCGGCTGGATATCCCATCCGAGCGCCGGCTCGACGACGGGACGATCCGGGAATACTGCCATACTGAGATCTGGAAGAAGGGACAGGACGGGCAGGACGGACAGTTCCTCTACTACGAGCACGACGGCTCCTCGCGCACCCCGATCGCGAGCCTGCCCGACCCCGCCGGCGGGATGGTACTCTCGGCGGCGGGGGACATCGAGGATGGCGTCTCCGGCTTTGACTTCATACCCTTCGTACACGCGAAGTTCCGTGACGTCGGCGATGCCCGCGGGATCGGTGTCTACGCTCCGTACCTGGAGCAGATCGACGAGGCCAACCGGATGGCCACGCGGCTGCACGAGCTCCTCTTCCGCTACGACCGCGCACACCGGGGACTGCGCTCCGTCGGCACAGACGCCTCGGGCGCTCCGCTCCCCCCGCCCTCGTTCGACTCCGCCTCGCGGGACGCCGCCGTCTCCTACTACGCCTCCGCCGGGTACGTCGCGGACGCGAGGAGACGCCCGGACGAGGTGGAGCTCGGGGGTGAGCGCTATCTGCTTTTGCCCGCGAGCGTCGAGCCGGTGGACCTGGCGCCGCAGATCGACTACGCCTCGGGGCTCGCACTCCTGGATGCGCAGCTCAAGGAGCTCTCGCAGAACATGCCCGAGCTCGTCTACTACCAGATCGGACAGCTCATCGCCACCGCGAGCGCGCAGGCCGCCACCTCCGGTGTGGCACTCCAGACCGTGATGGCGGCCGCGCTCGACCGGATGCGCGAGGCCCGCGCCAACCTCTTCGCCGCGCTGGAGCGGGCCGACGAGATGGCGCTCACGATCGGATCCGTCTACGGAGTCGAGGGCTTCACGGGCATCGGCAGCTACGAGGCCGGAGACTTTGAGCACACGATTAGCTCCCCGGAGGGGAGCGCGTCGGAGGCGCAGGCGACTGCCACCACGCCGCAGCAGAATGCCCCGGAGGTGCCGCAGGACGCTTTCGCCCGTGCTCAGGCGATTCTGGAGAGGATGAATGGTAGCCAGCCAGCAGGCTAGCGAGCGGCAGACCGGGAGTCAGGGGGAGGCCCAGGCCGCCGCAGCCATCGCCGCAGCGCTCGCCGGGGGGACAGCAGCCGTGGGGCTTGCCGCGGTGATACTCGGTGCCATGCCGCTCGTTGGGCTCGGGCTGTTCGTCCGCAAGAACCCCGAGGAGGCGGCCGGCGTCGCGGCTTCCGTGGCGACGATCGTGCTCACCAAGCGCCGGGGCGGGACGAGCGCGGGTCGGATGGAGGACATCTACAGCGCGTACTACGCTCTTGCGGCCGCCAGAAGGCTCGCCGCAGCCGGCGACAGAGAGAAGGCCCTCGAGCTCGAGAAGCGCTACTACCAGATGCACCTTGAGGCGGCCAAAAGACGCCGGGCGGCGGACCGCATGACCACCGGTGCACGCTCCCTCTACGGCTACGTGCTGAGCTGGCATCACGGCCACCCGAAGGAGCCGCGCCCCACCCACCTTGCCGCCGACGGGAAGAACTTCGACACCCGCCTCGGCGTGCCGCGCTCCACCGGGGCGCTGCCCGGTGAGCTCCCGAACTGCACCTGCTACTGGGGCCCGCCGATACCGGGAGCGCCGCAGCTGCACTGAATGAGGAGGAGAAGATGCCGGATCCCGCAGTTATAGCCATGCCAGACCCGCATGGCGGATGCAGACACCCGCCATTGCCCCATAGGGGAGGTGGTAACTGGGTCACCAGGACCGGGGGGCACCTCCCAATGGAGATCGAATGCGTCGCCCGCGCTCTCTACTGGAACCGGGGCGGGACACGCTCGGTCTCACGCGCCGTCGAGATGGCCGTCGGGATCGTGCGCAACTGGGCGGAGGGTAAGGGCAACGTAACCCCGGCAACCAGAGCACGCGCCGCCGCAGCCATCGCCCGCTGGGAGGCGATGCGCGTCTCGGCGCGCATCCACTAGAGAATACGTCCACCATGACGGCAAAAACCGGACAAAAGGAAGGAAGAACGATGGCAGAAGCCGAAGAGAGCAGGGCCCACGAAGAGACTACGCAACCGCCCGCGGAAAGTGGCGAGAAGAAGACGGAGGAGACCCTGCCGAAGTCGCTGGTCGAGCAGCTCATAGCCGACAGAGCGAAGCGCGCCGAGTCCTCGGCCATCTCGAAGCTCGTCGAAGAGCTCGGGGTGGAGAGCGTCGACGAGATGCGCCAGATCATCAGCGACTACCGCGAGGCCGAGGCGGAGGTAAAAGACGAGCTCGACGAGTGGCAGGAGCGCCACGGCAGGCTCGAGAAGCAGTACGCCGAGACGCAGCAGAGGCTCGAAGAGCTCACCGGGCGCTACACCACGCTACTGAAGCGGCAGGCCCTCGAGCGGGCGCTCATCGAGGCCGGTGTGAAGCGCAGCCGCCTGGCGCACGCCATAAAGCACGCGGACCTCTCGGCCATCGAGCTCTCCGAAGGGGGCGAAGCGTCAGGGGCCGGCGAGGTGGCGAAGGCCGTGAAGGAGGAGGTGCCGGAATTCTTCGAGGAGACTCGCCGGGGCGGGATCCCACCGGCTCCGGGTGGCACGAACCGCTCCGGGCTCTCGCACGAAGAGAAGCTGGCCCGCTCGAACCTGGCGCGGCTTCGCTTCTGAGTAGAAGAAAGGAGACAGGAAGGAACCATGGCAACGATCACTGTAAACGCTGCGGACGTCGCCCTCGTTCGGGTCGACTCCGCGGGCGGGGCGCGCAGCTTCCCGGCTGCCGCTGCGATCGACGCGGGGCATGTCGTCTCGCTCAACGCCTCGGGACGCGCCACCGCCTCCGGGACCAACATGGAGGGCTTCGCCGTCACCTCGGCGAAGCAGGCCGGGGCGGCTATCGACGTCATCCGAAGCGGCATCGTCGACCTCGGCGACGCCCTCGCCTCGCTCGCCTTCGGCGCTGCGGTCTATGCTGCGCCCGATGGGTCGCTCGACGATTCTTCGAATGCTGGAGCGAACCCGCAGATAGGCTACGTCACTGCGTCGAACGGTGAGATCCCTTCACGCAAGCTCCTCGCGGTGGAGGTGTGAGATGGCGGATGTAGCTTACGGCTTCGTCGACCTCGAGCATCTGTTCAGCCAGCGCATCGCCCAGATCCCCAACGGCTATGCGCTCGTCTCGGACGCCATCGACGAGTCCACGCAGGAGTACTCCCGCGTCGTCGACGGCATGCTCGCCACCCTCGCCACTGACGTCACCGTGGCGAAGGAGCACTACCTCGAGCCCGTCGGCGGCACTTTGCAACCACTCGACGAGTTTGGCAACCCGCTCCCGGTGCAGGGACGCCGCGGATACGACGTGGCGTACCCGATCCAGGGCGCGGGTACAGCCTTCGGCACGAACCGCCTCACCAGGGCGTTTATGACCGTCGCGGAGGCCAACCAGCGCACCGTCGATGCGCAGAACCGCGATCGCGACTGGCTCAAGCGCCACATCCTCGCCGCGGCCCTCGCCGACGCTCCGTACAACTGGTTCGACCAGACGCTCGAGCAGATCGGCGTCCAGGGCGCAGGCAACCTGACGATCATGCCGCTCGCCAATGGGGACGGCGCATCTTACGTCGGGCGCGGCGGCCGCGTCCTCAGCGCGCACTCGCACCTGATGGCCCAGACGAACCCGATCTCCGACACGGACAACCCGTTCGGCGCGATCTGGGAGAACCTGATGGAGCACCCGGCGAACCAGGGGCATCGGGTGATCGTCTACGTCGCGGACAACCTCGCGTCGGATATCGCTTCTCTGGCTTCCTTCGTCGACCCGAGAGACGCCGACGTGCAGCTCGGGGCGAACGAGTCGCAGGTGGTGAATATCCCGGACGTCGGCTTCGGTGACGTCTACCTCGGCTACGTCCGGGCGCCGGGTCGCTCCCATATCATCAGCTGGGGCGATCTCCCCGACAACTACATGCTCGCCACCGTCGAGGGTGTCCCGTTCCTCGGCAGGCGGCAGTACCCGCTCGCCGAGCTGCAGGGACTCTTCACCGAGAACCACAGTCCGGACGGGAACATCCTCGAGACGCGCATGATCCGCTACTGCGGCTTCGGCGTCCGCAACCGCGTCGGCGCCGTGGCGTTCCTCGTCGGGCAGGCCAGCTACCAGGCCCCGGCCGACCTGAAGGCCCCGCTCGCCGTCTAGTCTTCGCAAACCCGGTGGGGGAGGACTTGCGAGCCTCCCCCACCACGACCTGGAGGTGATCCAGCCGTGCGCAGTGACATCCTCGCGAGCAGGCGGGCGCTTGCGATAAAGAAGATCGAGGCGGCTCTCGACCTTTCGCCGCCGCCTGGCATCCGGGATCCCAACCTGAAGATGCTCTACGTGCTTGAGGCCACCGCCGAGAAGCTTCAGAAGAAGCCGAACCGCGGGGCTTCGAGCGAGAAGCGGACCGGAGGGAGAAAGCGTGGCGACTCTTAGCTACAGGCGCCGCAAGAGGCTCCCGAAGAACAAGGACAACTTCGTCTTTCCCGAGAAGGCTCCCGACCCCGGCTCGTATCCGATCCCGGACATCGAGCATGCGCGCAACGCACTGGCCCGAGTTGCCCAGCACGGCAGCCCGCAGGAGCAGGCCGAGGTGAAGCGCGTCGTCTACCGGAAGTATCCGGAACTGGACCCGAAGAAGAAGCAGAAAGCGCAGGCGAAGCGGGCCGCCAGAAGACGGCTGATGCGAAACCGAAAGGGCTCATGAGCTACATGAACTTAAGTGCGTCGGATATCCGCGAGGTGATGCCGCCGGCGAGCCGGGGTGCCGACGATGCTTTGCTTCAGCAGTTTCTCGACGAGTACCAGCAGTGGCTCGACCGCGAGCTCGGAGGTCTGCCCGACTCCGACATCGTGCTGCGCGGTATCCTGCGTGACCTCACAGCAGCGCGCGCGGCGCGCAAGATAGCAACCAACCCGCAAGAGCTTGGTATGGCCGAGTCGCTCTACAAAGATGCGATGGGGCGTCTTGAGACGTATTCTTCTGCTGCCTCAGGCCACGACTACGGCTCACCCGCCGTCTTCTTCGCGGAGGCTCCCTGGTGAGCGGGGTCAACCTCACCTTCAGCGTGCGCGGAGCAGGCGATGCCGATCTTGCCGGCTCGCTCGTCCGCGCCAACGAGCGGGTTGCGCAGGCAGGTCTTGCGGCCGCCCGCGCCTCGCTCGCGCCGCACACCAGAACCGGCGAGACGATGCGCTCGCTCAACGCGCGCATCATGGGCCCGGACGGCGTCGAGTTCTACGACCGGGCGCCGCAGGCGCTCTTCCTCGAGGAGGGCACGCGCCCGCACGAGATCGTCCCGCGCCGGGCCCGCGCTCTGCGCTGGTACGGACCGGATGGCGCGCCGATCTTCGCCCGGCGCGTCTCGCATCCGGGCACTGCGGCCACGTACTGGCTCTCGCGCGCGCTCGAAGCCGAGGCGGATACGTTCGAGCGAATCTACGCCGGGGAGGTAGAGGGGGAGTGGTCGCGTGGCTGAGGCAGCTCGCATCGAGCAGATCGAGGCGGTCATAAACACGCTCATCTCGCGCAGCGAGGGCGAGCCGCTACCGGGCGCCACAGACCCCGTCGTCTATCGCGACGTGCTCGATGTGGAGGTGGAGCCGCAGCAGTATCCGGCGTCCACGCTGCTCTTCAGCTACCCATCGCAGTCGGATCTCGCGACCGGAGGTATCACGCAGAACACGTGGCGCTGGATCCAGCGCTCCTACTTCGACTTCACCGACCCCGCGACCGCGCAGCAGGAGATGAAGCGTCTCATCCCGGCGCTCCTCTCCGCGCTGCGCCACGCATCCCCAGACGATCTGCTGCTCGCCGACGGTACGCAGATAGAGCTCGTCGTGGAGGACGCCGGAGCGCCGGATCGCGCCGAAGTCGGTGAGTCGAGCGTGCTCGTGAAGAGCCTGTACATCACCGCCCAGACGGAGGAGGAGTAAGCAGTGTCAAGAGCAGATCAGATATGGATCGCGAAGCAGAGCGATCTCAGGAGTGCGGCCACTACCGCCGCGTACTCACCGCCCGTGAACAGTGTCTCGAAGGAGTTCGACCGCGAGACGCTCAATGATGCCGAGACGCTCGGGACGCGTGCGCCGGGACCGATCGAGTATGGCGGCCGGATCTACAAGCCGCAGATCGAAGCGTCCCTCAGGCCCGCCTCGGTCGGGCTCATCTTCTCGTCGTTCTTCGGGCCGCCGACGAGCACGCAGCCCGACGCGTCGGGCGCGCCGACGGTCTACCAGCATGTCTGGGATCTCGCGCAGCTGCAGAACCCAACGCCGATCACGCTGTGGACCAAAAACGCCGACACTTCGCCGGTCATACGTGACCAGTACGTAGGAGGACTGGGAAACGAGCTCGAGCTCAGCGTCGAGGCGAACGCATTCTGGAAGTACACCGCCGGATACTTCTTCCGCGATCTCGTCGCCGACCCCACCGAGCCGACACAGGCGAAGGACACCTCGAAGAAGTTCCCGTTTACGCATGTTACGGTCGAGTTCGGCCCGGCCGGCGGCTCATACTCTTCGCTTCCGGCGTCGAACTTCACGCTGACTTACAACAACAACCTCTCGGATGACGACTTCATACTTGGAAGCGAGCTGGTCGATTCGATCGCGCTCGGGGATATCGAGCCGGAGCTGAAGTTCACGGCCAGAAGCGACATCCCCGGTCACTACCGCCGGGCGCTGGCCGACGAGCCGCAGTCGATGCAGCTTCGTATCACGGCTACCGGCCCGACGATCGAGAGCACATACGCGTACTCGCTTCAGATCGAGCTTCACAGCCTCCAGACGGTGGAGGCTCCGGTCTCGATCGACGGCTCGGAGACGCTGAAAGATATCGAGGTGACCGCGCACCCGGCGCTCGACGAGACGACCGGCCGCTTCATCACGATCACTCTCACGAACACCGAAGACGGAACGGAGTACTAGAAGTTGGGTTTCTTCGTCGACCGCAAGGAGACGTTTCCCGTCACTATCCACTCGCCTTCGGGCGAGGAGGCGACCGTGGAGCTCAGGAAGCTCACCGCCGGGGACATGGCCGATCGCCAGAGCCGCATGTTTAAGGTGGACGTGAGCATAGACCAGAAGACCGGAAAGCCGCGCGAGAACACCGAGGTGGACGTCGGCGGAGCGCGGCTGTTCACGATCTACCGCTCGATCGTCTCCTGGTCGCTCGGGAGGGATGTGAGCTACGAAGCGGTGAAGGATCTCGACTCTACGGTCGCGGATCAGATCTACGACGAGATCCGCCGGCTCAACCCCGCCATCTCGCGCGAGGAGTTCGACCTCGCGCCGCAGGGCGAAGAGGAGGAGGACCCTACGGCGTCGCGGGCCCGGTGACGAGCGAGACGCGCCGCCGGGAGGAGCTCGAGCGGCAGGCAAAAGCCTGGGTCAACGGCGCCACGGAGTACTTCGAGGACTTCGAGGCGGGGGATCCCGCCTACGAGCGGCCGATGCGCTCTCTGGTGGAGTACATGGACTTCCGCCGCTTCGGCGTGCTGCCGCGCGCCGGCGGACTCAGGGATCAGTATCCCGAGACGCTAGAGGACTGGCGCATCATCTACCAGATAGAAGCAGAAAAGCAGAGAAAAGACGCCGAGAAGGAGAAACACTAGGTGGCATCGGAGCGATATCTGCGCTTCATCGTGGCCGTGAAGAGCCAGCTCGCGGAGGTGAGCCGTGAGCTCTCCGCGGTGCGGCGCGAGGCGAGGCGCACGGATGCCGAGCGCGTAGATATCCCGGTAGAGGTGAGAGGTGCGGCTCAGGCCACCGGTGAGCTCGCCGCACTCCACGAAGAGATGCGCTCCGTCTCAGGCGACGATGTCGTGATCCCGGTCGAAGTGCGCGGCGCGGCTCGAGCCGCAGGTGAGCTGGCTGCGCTCAAGGCCGAGACCGCAGGGCTCGGTGGGGCCGCGGCCGAAGGACGGCGTGGCATCGGACTCCTCGGCATCGCGATCGCCGGTCTCATCGCCATACTCTCCCCGCTCGCCGCCGGCGGCGTCGTGGTCGGTGCGGCAGGGGCGGGCGTGATCGGCGGCTTCGGGCTCATGGCGCTTGCCGCGATGGCGCTCGCGAAAGAGATGAAGAAGAACACGGAGGCGGCGCGCATTTTCGGATCGAGCCTCGAGCGACTTCAGAACACCTTCGCGCGCGCATTCTCGACCTCCGGCGCGACCCGAAACCTCGCGCTTCTCGCCGCAGACGTCTTCGACCTCGCCCGGCGCGCCATACCCGCGCTCGCCGATGCCGCAGCGAGAACCGGAGCGGCGCTGCGCTCGATGTTCGCGCGGCTCTCGCGGGAGCTCACCGCACCGGCTCAGCTCAGGAGCTACCGCGAGATACTCGGCGCGCTACCATCTCTCACCGCGCAGGCAGCCTCGGCTTTAGGCCGCTTCGCCGGCGCGCTTGCCAACGTCTTCGCGATCTCGATGCCGCTCGCGCGGCGCTTCGTCTCCTACCTCGACGAACTCGCGCTGCGCTTCCTGCGCTTCACACAGTCGGCGCGCGGCAGAAACGAGATCCGCAACTGGCTCGAGCAGGCTGTGCCGGCGGCCCGTGGTCTCGCCGCAGCGATAGCCGGCCTCGCCCGCGGGCTGGCGCAGCTCGGCGGTGGTGCAGCCGCCACGTTCGTCGAGCAGCTCGGCATAGCTCTCGGAAATCTAGGAACCGCGCTGCCTTCGCTCTCGCCGCTGCTGCGCGCTATCAATCTGCTACTGCGCACGTTCAACGCCATGCCGGCGCCGGTCCGAAACGTGATCGTGCAGATCATCGCGCTCAACCTCGCGCTCAGAGCGCTCGGGCTCGGCGGCACGCTCACAGCTGTACGCGCGCTCCTTCGACTTCGCGCGAGCGCTGCTGCGGCGGGTGGCGTGATGGCGCTTTTGCGTTTGCGTATCGCTCCACTCGCCGGAGCCTTCATGCGCGTGGCTGGGCCCGCGGGTCGCTTCGCCCTCGTCCTCTTCCGGCTCATCAGGACCGGGACGCTTTTGCGCGTGGCTATGTCTCTCGCCGCAGCCGCCATCGGGCTCGTCTCCGCGCCGGTTGCGATCGCGATCGGGGCGATCGCCGGCTTGGTGGCGGTCGGCTACCTCGTCTACAGAAACTGGAGCCGGATCGGCCCGATGCTCACCCGGATCTGGCGGAACATACGCGCCCGGGCCGTCGCGATCTTCGGCGGAATCAGGGCTTTCTTCGGCCGCGTTTGGGCCGGGGTGCGGGCCGTGACTGCTGCGGCCTGGCGCGTGATCCGCGTCGTGCTCATCACCGCACTCGGGCTGATCATACTCGCGATCAGATCCCGCCTCGGTCGCTCACGTCAGATAGTCGCGGCTACCTGGTCCGCTATTCGCGCCGTGACATCGCGTGCTTGGTCTGCCATCCACGCTGTGCTCGCGCGGATTCTCGGCACGTTCGGCCCGATCGCCCGTCGGGCTCTCGCCGCAGTTCGTGCCGTGGTCGTCGCCGGATGGAACTTCATCCGCTCGAGGACAATCGCCGTCTGGAACGCTATCCACGCGGTGATGGTCGCCGTCTGGTCGCGGATTCGCGCGGTCATCTTCGCGGGGGTGGCGGTGGCATCGCGCTTCGTCGCGGCCGGATGGGCCAGGGTTCACGCTATCACGGCGGCCGCCTTCGGAGCCGTGAGCAGGGTAGTGGCGGCGGCGATGGGGCGGCTTCGGGCGGTGGTCGCCGCCGGGATCTCAGCCGTGGTACGCTTCTTCGCATCTCTGTCCTCGCGCGTGGTCGGCGTGCTCTCAGGTCTCGCCTCGCGGCTCTACGCACTCGGGCGTGCCGCGGTCGCCGGTCTGATCCGCGGCATCCTCTCGATGGCCGGCGCGGTCGGATCTGCGGTCGGCAACCTGCTGCGCCGGGCGTACGAGGCCGGGCGGCGTGCGATTCAGGCTCACTCGCCGTCCCGCCTCTTCATGCAGCTCGGCGACTACACCGGTCTCGGATATATCGCCGGCGTGAGACGGCAGATCTCTGAGGTGAGACGCGCCTCGCGGGAGCTGGCGCTCGCGATGGTGCCGGATACGCCGGCTGTGCGCGTGCCGCAGCTCGCCGGGGTGAGAGGAGCGCGCGCACGTGGCGACTCCGGTGTGCTCACCACGCGCGTCGAGTCGGTGAGCCGGATCGTGGTCGAGTTCCGCGGGCCCGGCGCCGAGCGTTTCGATGCTGACCAAATGGCGAGCCTGCTCGCAGACAGGCTGCGCGCGAGAAGGAGGCGCGGCTAGATGGCCACACCGGAACTTCGTCGAGCCTCGGACGGATATCTCATCTCGGACCGCTGCGTCTCCTGGGAGAGATGGCAGTCCTCGTACCGCAAGGCGAGCGTGGATCTGCTCTCGGGCGATACACACATCGAGACCGTCGGCGGCAGAAGCTACCGCGGCACCGCCACGTTTCGCTTCGACTCCACCACGCCTACCTCCTCGCTCGCGAACCAGGATATCCTCGATGACTGCGCCTACTCGGTGACGCTCCTCACCTTCCGCGATCTCCGCGGCGATACGTACGAGGTGGAGATCGAGGGCGCACTCGAGATCACGCCGGTCGAGAACAGCCGGGTGCGGGAGGTAAACCTTGTGAAGTTGACGTTCGTGCGGGGACGGAAGATCGGATGAAGCCGCTCTCCAGCGCGCTCCTGAAGAAGATCGACGACCTCAGGAAGACCTGGGGCAACGACGCCGCGCCGGCTTGGGTGCTCGAACTCTACCGGGATCGCGAGAAGATGCTCGGGATCGTAGACGCGGCGCGCATCACCGGTGGTGGCGTCGAATCGAATATAGACGTGAACCCGACCGTGGCCCAGGATTCGGACGGACACTACGAAGTGCTCTTCGAGCGTGGCGGCCAGATCTACCGCATGGCGTCTTCCGCCACGAACGACCCCGAGATCACGTGGAATGCCCCGGCCGCACTCTTCGCCGGGCTGAATCCGGATATCGATTACGACGGCTCGTTCTCCACCACGGGCGACTTCACCAGTGCCGATCTTCTCTGCGTCTACGAGAACCCGGCCGGCACGCTCCTCTTCCGGCGCAGAACCGGCTCTACATGGTCCGCGCCGGTCACGATAGGCTCGGGTAGTGCTGCGTCCATCGTGCGGGCGTGGGCGGATCCGCCGGAGGTCGGGACGAACGACGACGGCATAGTCGTCGTCTACACTCGCTCCGGCCAGCTCTGCTACCGGCAGTCGTTCGATGGCGGCTCGAGCTGGAGCACGGAGGTGGCGCTCGATCTCCCGCCGGGCGGCACGAAGCGAGATCCGCATGTCTTCCGGCTCGCCGACTACACGCTCGGCGTCGTCTACGCATACGACAACGGGATCACGAGCGATATCTACATGCTGAAAACCACCCGCCACTACGTCTACATCGCATCTCCCGACGAGACCGTGCCGGCTGGCGTCTCGAACTTCCGTCAGTTCGAGTTCGTGCTGTTCGAGCTCTCCGCGCAGGATGAGACCGTGCCGGCGTCCGTCGGTGCGTTCCGGCAGGCAGAGTTTCCGGATGCTCCGCAGGGCGCACCCGGCGAGACGGTCCAGGTCAGCGTCGGCGGGTTCCGCCAGGTCGAGTATACGGGAGTGAATCCATGAAAAACTACGAGATATGGACTCCGCCGCGCGCGTCAGTGAGGCTCCACAACCACTTCCACGTCGAGCTGATAGACGCGAAAAGCCGTGCGGTCGTTCGCGAGGCAGAGGCGTACAACGTGGTCACGAACGAGGGACGCAAGGCGCTCGCCGGGAACGGCACTCTATCCTCATCGGCGATGAACTTCATGGGCGGCTGCGTGGTCGGGTCTGGCACGAGCACGCCGGCTCCAACGGATACGACGCTCGCGCAGCAGCGCTCATACGCCGAGACGGCCACGAGTGCGCAGGTCGAGAGCTATACGCAGTACATGGCCGACGAGGCGAATCAGGTGTGGTGGATGCGGCGGAAATACCAGTTCTCCGAGACCGTCGCAAACTACACGCTCGGAGAGGTCGGACTCTATAACGCCTACAACCCAAACGGCCAGAGCGCCAACAACCCCAGCCCGTATACCGTCTATACCCGCGCGCTCTTCCGCGACGCGAACGGCAACCCGATCACGGTCACGAAAACGGGGAGCCAGATCATGACGATCACCGCGACCGTATACCTCACACGCGGCACCGCGGATACGAACATGGTGCTGCTCGACAAGTGGTTCACCAACCAGGTCAAGGGTACGTCGAACCAGTATGTGGGTGTCCGTCTTGGGAATGGCACCGCCACCCCAAGCCGCTCGGACACCACGCTCTCCGGCACCGAGGTGGCGGCGAAGTACGGTAGCTACGGCGCGAGTTTCACGATCAACCGGCAGTGGTGGGACGGAACGGCGTGGACCACTACGCGCCCGACCGGCAAAGACTACGTCACGAGCTACTCGGTGGACTGGGACCTCGCGGAGTGCAACGTGACGTTCTCCGAGCTGTTCTGGTATCAGATGGGTGGCTACGGCAGCTCTAATGCGACGACCGATAATGTGCTTCTTCACATGGTCTTCCCGTGTGGCAACGTGACGCAGAGCAGTTACACCAAGACCAACCAGGTGAAGCTCAGGCAGTACTTCGAGCTGGTGTGGGGCTGAGTCGTGGCGCTCGAGATCGACCCGGCGTACCCGGTGCGCGTCACCGCGGGAGGGCAGAACTTCCACCCGGCCGCGGTCGAAACGAGTCGTGGTCTGCTCGCTCTCGTCTATCAGCGCGACGGCGAGGTGTGGCGCACGTACTCACTCGACCGCGGCGCATCTTGGGCTGCGCCCGAGCAGCTCGTCTCATCACCTCCCGCCGCATCCGACGATGCGGCCCCGGTCGTCCGCTACAACCACCGCGGCGGCTTCACACTCGTCTTCAGCCGCGGCGACGCAGCCGACCGGGACGTCTACTTCGAGGAGATAAACGAGGTCGTGGCGGTCTCCGGTGATCTCGTCTCGGCGCGTATCTCCCGCTCGACGGACGCATCGTCGAAGGGCGCGGATATCGTGATCGCTAATCCGAGACGGCGTTACGATCCGGAAGTGGCGCACACGCGCTGGAGCGGCGTGTTCTTCCCCGGGACCAGGTTCGTGCTGAAGGCCGGCTACGGCGGCGAAGTCACGACCCGCTTCGCTGGCTACATGGACGAGGTGGAGATAGACGATGAGGCCGCCACAATCAGCATCACCGGCCGCGGCGTCTTTCGCCAGCTGCTCGACCAGTCTGTGGGGCGGGATCTCTACTACGCGAACGCGAAGGCGACGAAGGTGGTGGCCGATCTCGCGATCGAGGCCGGGATCGACGCCGATCTCATACAGATCCAGGACTCCACCGTCACCTACTCGGCCGAGGTGGACCGGGAGCGTACGTACATGGACGTCATCTCGGAGATCCGGGACCTGCTCGGCTACGAGCTCATCGAGACGGATGAGGGCGGCATGATCTTCCGCGCCCCGCCGGTGGTTGGCGGCGCGAGCTGGTTCTACGAGGAAGATGTGAACATGTTCAGCCGCACGCGCTCGTTCTCCGATGAGGACGTATACACGCGCGTGCGCGTCTACCGCAGAGACCAGAAGAAGAGCGATGGCACGGTGGCGCGGGCGGGCTTCACGGTGGAGCGCATCGTCGACACGCCGTTTCTCACGCCGGCCAGCAAGATCTACTGGAAGGAGGTCGACGAGTCAGTCTCGGAAGCTCAGGCCAGCGTGATGGCAGATCAGATAGCGCGCGCCATCTCGCTGGACGGCAACACCATCCAGATCGCCGCGCCGCTGAACGTCGCACTAGAGGTGGGGGACGTCATAAACGTGCGGCGCCGCTCGATCGCCCAGAGCGGCGTCTACATCGTCGAGGAGCTCGATGACGACATGGCGCTTCCCGACGACGGCACCGACTCGCCGGCGTTCGCATCGACTATCACCGCGAGGAGGGCAGGATGAGACGAGATCTCGGTCGCGAGATAGACCGCTACGGGCAGTTCTCTGCGAAGAAGGTTTCGCGCAGCATCGTCCGGCTCGCGGCCGGGGAGGTGAAAGAGCTCGGGAAGGATCCGCAGGCGCGATACGCGCAGGAGAGCGTCACGGCTCCAGCTCAGAACGCATACCGGGCGCTCTCGAACTCGCCGCTCGTGGCTGGCTCGCTCTCGCTCGTGCGCACCTCGGACGGACTGCAGTACACGAGCGGCACTGACTTCGCCGAGGACGCGTCGGGCGGTCGCTTCCAGAATCTCGCGATCCCGAGCGGCACGGCGCTCACCGCCACCTACTTCTACTACCAGTCCAGCGCAGGCGGCGCGATGAGCGATGCCGCCATCCTCGCCGCCATCGAGCGCGTGGACGGGAGCGGATCGGGTCTCGACGCCGACCTGCTCGACGGCCAGCATGCGAGCTCGTTCAAGCCTGCGTCGTACGTGCCGAGCTGGGCGGAGATCTCGCAGAAACCTGCCACCTTCCCCCCCGCACCGCACAAAAGCACGCATGCGGCCGGCGGATCCGATGCGCTCGCCCCAGCCGATATCGGCGCTGCGGCTCTCGATGGGAACGGCCATGTGCCGGCCACGCAGCTCGGCAGCGGAACGGCGGACTCCACGACGTATCTGCGTGGCGACGGCACCTGGGCAAAGCCGCAGGGCGGAGCCGCAACATCTTTCGCCGCGCTCTTGAAGGGAGGAATCTGACATATGTCGTATACGAGCGGAACGCTCTCGTCTTCTACGTCCACACCGGGTGCGGATCTACTCTCCCAGCTCGAGTCCATGCTCACATCACATGCGAACTGGGACTACGTGCAGGACGTGACGATCTCTGGCTCCACCTACCGGGTATGGAAGAATCGCGGGAGCGGCACGGGAGCCAACTCTTTCGGCCAGGACTTCTACGTCCACTTCCGCGTCGACTCCTCGCAGAACCTGAACGTATCCGCCTCGGAGGGATTCGTCACAGCGAGCGGAAATGCGATCCGACCTGTGGCCGGCAGAAGCTACGGGCAGGTGCTGAACGCGAACGGCTCATTCGGCGATGAGACGAGCGGCGTCGCGCTGAACTCGAGTAGCGTGCCGTATGCGTACGTGCAGGCGGCATCCTCTGCGCCGTATTACATCAGCGTGACGGCGAACCGGATCTGCCTCGCCGCCGGATCCGGCTCGGCGTTCTATGTCGGCCTCTTCGACTCTCTGCTCCCGAACGAACCGTTCCCCCTGTGCATCAGCGGAACGAGCAGCCTGGGGACCTTCTACTACACGGCGGATGGCGGCACATCCCGGCAGCCCGGAAAGTCTGCCGGAAACACCGACGCATACAATTTCTGCCATAAGCTTTCCGCGTGGACAGTGACTTCCGGAGATACGCAGACAATAGACATCGCCATCGGCGCTCCGCTGGCGAGCCGCGTTCTGCTTGCGCCGACCCAGCAGAACCCGACCACGTACGGTACCGCTCGGGGGCTTCTCTACGACTGCTTCTACCTGCCCAACGGCGCCAACGCGACCCGAAACGGCGACACGATGACGGTCGGGAGCGATGTGTACGCGAAGATGATGTTCGGCACATCGAACCTGCCAGCCGGCGTCTGGGTGAACACGGCGGTGTAGCATGGCGGACTACGGCACGGCTGTTCTCCCGGCGCGTCGGAATCCCATCATCCCGGCTCTCCCGGTCGGCTACACCACGTACCAGTTCGGCTCTGCGGTCCTTCCGGCCGGCGGGGGCGCGAGCCCGGCACCAGGCTCCACGGATACGCGCGCGCCGGGTGACTATCTGGCGCGATTCTTCGGTGGCATCGCGCCGACAGCGAGGACCGCGGTCTATCAGGCGAAGCAGAACGTGCGCGGCGTGATCCGGCACATCCGCTTCGTGAATCCGAACCAGGCTGCGGCGACCGTCTCGGTCTGGGTCGGTGGTGTCCTCCTCGAAAACGCACTCAGCGTCCCGGCCGGCGGGAAGGCATCCCAGGACGTCTCGGAGTGGCTCGTAGGTGGCGGGGAGACGATAGACCTTCGCGCCAGCGCGAGCGGTATCTACGCCGCCATCTACGGCGTGGAGGAGGTGCTCCCGGCATGAAAGCGTCATGACGCCGCCACAGAGCCTGGTAGAGCAGATCCTGGATCGCGGCGGGGTCGTCGTTCTCCTCCTGCTCATCCTCTGGGCGCTCACCTACGCGAGAGTGCTCATCCCCGCGACCTTCTACGAGCTCGAGCGCAAGCGCAACGACGCGCTCGATTCCGAGAACGAGAAGCTCCAGCAGCTCGTGCTCAAGCTCACCGAGGAGAACGCCGGCATGAAGAGCGAGATCGCTTCGCTGCGCGAGCAGGTCGAGGCCATGAAAAAGGAGATCCACGATCTCCGGAAAGAGCTGGCTGATGCCAAGAAGAAAACTTAGCTGGCTTTTCTCATGGGCCTATCCGCCGCGTGCGCGGCGCGAGGTAGAGGAGCGCCTGGAGAAGCAGCTACGCGAGATAGAAAGGCGGCGGCAGGTGAGGGTGCGGATGAGGAAAGCGCTCACGGAGGAAGATTTCCTGCGCGCGATGAACATACTCGAGGAGGAGCGGCATGCAGCGGATCGCAGAGAAGATAGCCGCTAGGCTCCCGCTTCTCTTCGTCGTCGTCCCGATCGCCGTCGGGGTGGTGGTGTTCTTCATCGACGAGACGCGCTATCTGGAGGTCTCACGCATCGTGGTCTATGTGCTCTTCGCCATCGCTGCCACGGTGCTGGCGATCGGGCATTTCCGGTTGCTCGGTCGCTCAGAGGACGGCAAGGCAAGCGTCTGGCTCATCGCATTCGCGTACTCGAAGATGTTCCTCGCGGCGGCGCTCTGGGCCGTGGCGCTGCTGGTGACGCTCTCTGTCAGCGTCGGGCCCATCCGGGCGCACGAGCTTCTCGTCGCACACATCCTCTACGCCTTCGTCGCGGCGGCGATGGCGGGGACGGTGCTCTCTGCCTCCGTCTTCGCCATAGGCTACCGACTCGGCCGCCTGAATCACCGCATCTGGCCGTATCCATGGAGGCGGGATGGGCGGGACTAAAGATTTTCTGCGTATGAACGATATAAGTAAAAGCCGCAGCAGTTCAGCAGGAAAGGCGAGGTTGACGAGATTTGGGTATTCTGATCTCCCTTTTTATAAGGATGATGTTGCTCCCGTTGTTTATTGGTCTATGGCTCTTGAGAGTTCTTCTGCATACCGGGGTTCATTTTGCTTTCTCCCTGAAGAAAGGTTCTCGCCTGTCGAGGCGCAGGAGAAAAACGGGAGACGGTTCGACAGCGAAGGTATTGCTAGCTGTCATCGTAGGGCTTGGTCTTTTCGGATACAACGTATGGCTTGGGCTGTTTTACAGCTTCCTGCTTGCAGGGTATCTGATCCTCAAGAGCAGGCCTCCCAGGACACCAGAAGCCCGTGAGCTGCTCGGGATGCTGGAGCAGGTACCGAACATGAACGGTGAAGCGTTCGAGGACTACGTAGCGCTCATCTTTAGAACACTCGGTTACCCGCGCGTGCTGGGGCTCGGCGGCTCCGGGGATCAGGGTGTGGATATCATCATCGAGGACAACACCGGGCACCGCGTAGCCATCCAGTGCAAGAACTACAAAAGAGCTGTTGGCAACAAGCCCGTCCAGGAAGTCTACGCTGGCATGCGTCACCATGAGTGTGATGAAGGGTGGGTCGTAGCCCCACAGGGATTTACAGCTGGAGCGTACGAGATAGCTTCCTCCACGGGCGTGAAGCTCTTTGACCGCAGGTCGATTCTCGCCTGGATTAGGATGATAGATGAACGCGAGCGAAAGGAGCAACAGGAGAAAGAAGGCGAGCAGAGAACAGCCAGCGCGGGTCATCCATTCGAGACCGGGAAATCCTGACTTGCGCTGAGCCAGCCATATAGCTTCCCGAAGCCCCCCACAAGGGGGCTTTTCTTTTGGGACTTCGGCAGCGGATCAGAAAGGAGCCAAATGGCTGCATTCGCAGGTAAACTGGGCCGGATCGTTGGTCCCGAGGACCAACGAGATTACCGGCTCCAGGAATTCATGGCCTACGGCGAGGCCACGAGCAAGCTCGAGGGCGACGTGGGTTGGGGCTATAGAGGTTTCCCCGTACTGGATCAGGAGCGTGAGGGAGCATGCACGATGTTCTCCACGTGCAACGCAGCCAACGCCCTGCCACACAAGAAAAATCTCACCTCGCAGGATGCCTTCGACGGCTATCACGCTGTTACGGAGTGGGATGAGATCCCCGGCTCCTGGAAGAGCAACCCCCCGCAGGAGGGAGCCATCCCGAGAGACGCCTGCAAGGAAGCCAAAAAGCGCGGCTGGATCAACACCTACGCCTTCGAGTACGACGTGAACGCGATTCTGGCGTGGCTCTTGGGCCACGGTCCAATCATCCTCGCGCTCGACTGGTACTCGGGCTATGACAATCCCGGCCCCGACGACACCATAGAGCGCTCGGGCTACGTGCGCGGCGGTCACGCCATCTGCGTGATCAGAGCTCAGGTGGGTGTAGGCCCCGTGGACCGCGTACGCCTCAAGAACTCGTGGGGCGGGATGTGGGGCAAGAACGATTATGCCTGGATGCCGGTGTCGCTCCTGTCGTGGGTCATGAAGAACCCCAACAGCACGGCGATCGCCATCGTGGACTGACCGGCCGGAAAGGAGAAATAGGGTGAAGTACGAAGCAGATTGTCTGAGCAGCGGCCGCCCGCCCCAGGAGGAGACGAAGATGGCGGGCAAGCAGGTGCGAGCACAGGCCTCCTGGAAAGCAGACTACCCCGGTGCCGTCGTCTACGACATACCGTCTTCAGCCTGGACGTATGCCAATCGCCCGCACGATCTGGCCATCACCTACGTCGTGATCCACTACACCCAGGGAGAGAGCTTCCACCCGATCTCGTTCGGCCCCGGCGGCCTCGCGCACTACGGCGTGGGAGACGACGGGAGCGTGGATCAGTACATCCAGGAGCGCTACATCGCCTGGCATGCGGGCAACTGGTACTACAACCAGCACTCGGTGGGGGTCGAGCATACCGGCTACGGCCGACCCCAGGACTGGACCGAGGCGAAGCTCAGAGGTAGCGCGAAGCTCGTAGCGAACATCTGCGAGCGCTACCGCATCCCGATAGACCGCTCGCACATAATCGGGCATAGCGAGGTGCCTGACGCAGATCACACGGACCCGGGCCCGAACTTCCCGTGGCTAAAGTACATGCGGCTCGTGCGAAACTATCTTGGCGGTGGTTCTCCGACCTCTCGACTCTACCGCGTGCAGTGCGGAGCTTTCGGCAACAAGCAGAACGCCGAAAAGCTCGTAGCAAAGCTGAAGTCCGCCGGCTACGACGCATACGTGATGGAAGCAGACGGCTTGTGGCGGGTGCAGACCGGGGCGTTCACCGAGAGGAAGAACGCGGAGAACATGGTCGCGAAGCTGAAGAAAGCGGGCTTCGACGCGATCGTGGTCGGGGGATGAGAGCGATGAGAGACGTATCGCCGAAGGTGACCGGGGCGACGATCGGCGCGGCGTTGACCACGCTCGTGCTCTACGCCATCGAGACGATCTGGCACGTGGATCTGCCCGCGAGCGTGGAGGGCGCCATTCTGACGCTCCTGGTCGCGCTCGTGACGTTTGTCGCCGGCTATCTACCGGAGGACCCGAAGCGGCGCTGATCCTTCATTCTATGGGGACTTTATTCCCATTCGTGTGGGTTTTTAACTTCAGGGATCTTGCGGGTCCTTTTAAATTCTTCATACCGAGCTTTTGCGTTTCTAACCCATCTCTCTATACGCTCAGGTTCTGCGAATTGTCCGTTAAGATACACCATGACGGCTCTTTTAGCCGTTTCCTCCTTGTCATCATAAGGACAGATCTTAAAAAGAGTCTTACCCGGCACATATCCCTTCTGTATGCTCTCGATCTCTCTTGCAACGGTGTATATCCATGGTCTCATATACAGTTGACCTTTGTTGTCCTTATCCAACTCAATGAGATAGCAAGTCATTTATCTCTTCTCCTAATTCATCGTTTTGCCGCTCGATATCCTGCAGCCTCGGCATCCTGCGGTGTGGCGTAGCACCTCACCGGGGTAGTTTCGTCGTAATATGCACCACCTGGCACATGGTAGATCCCCGACTGGTTGGCTTTCACCGGGTATCCTGGCGGGCAGTCGTACTTCGTGGCTGGCGGCACGCCACTCGCAGCTGATCCCGCAGGCTGGGAGCTGGCCGGGCTTTGTGGTACTGGCGGAGGGCTGCTCGTGAGAGCGGTAGAGCACCCGCCTCCTATCCCGTTTCCTCTATCGGTTTCCTGGCAGAGCTGGCTAGGCGGGAGTCCCCAGAGCCCGCGTCCTTCTGCCCGGGCCTGTCTCTGGGCCGCCAGAAAGCGATCCACGTACTTCACGTTTGGCGGGAACGTTGCCACCTGCGCGTATCCTTGCCTGACGAGTACCTCGTTGAACATCGTGTTCGGAGAGGTCCACACATAGGCCAGTAGACGGCCGTACGGGTCCACTTTCTCCACGTCGGTTTCGAGAGCCACCTTCTTCCCCAACAGATGAGAAGTGGTGAAGTCCGCCGCCTGTGGGCCATAGGGTTGCACAGGTGTTCCTGGCTTGTGGGTCTCGGGCGTATCCACGCCGATCAACCGCACGTCGGTGAGGCCATCTATCGGTGGTGAGATGTAGATCGTATCTCCATCCACCACGCGAGTCACGGTCACCACCGTCCCCCTGGAGGCCAGCCCGGAGGCCGGCGTATGGGGGGAGCTCGCCGGCTTGCTGTTTGCCGCTGGAGCAGAGCTCGCCGGCGTTTTCCGGTGTGTGGCCGGTGGGGTGTGCCTTACAGTGTGTGTTGTGGCCGGCTTTGCACTCGCCCCGCTACTGCTCTTGGCCTGCACTGTTGCGCTGCTTGAGACGGACGGTGAGCTACTGGATGAAACGGCGCCCTGCTCCGAGCACCCGGTGAGGAGCGCGAGGAGCAGGGCTACCAGTGCAGGCAGGAGCTTTTTCACTGTGTGTTAGCTTCGCCTCGCCAAGATCATGAGCAGAGCGCCTGCAGCGAGAACCCCGGTGCCGATCGGAAGCAGCAAGCTCGGCCCGCCGGTGTTGGGAAGCGGCAGGTTCCCGCCGGCGTTCAGGGCTGTCCCGGTGGACGGCGTAGAGTATTGTTGCGCGGCTGGCGTGCTGGATGCCGGAGTGCTCGTAGCGGGTGTGGAGCTCGTCGGAGAACTCGCCGGAGCGCTGCTGCCACCTGGCAAGCTCTCGCAGGCTATCCCGTCGTGGTCGGCATCGAGGTTGTCGAAGTTATTTGAGGCACTGCCGCCATGTGCGTCGAAGTACGCCTGTGCCTGCTGTTGAGTTGCAAAGTCCGAGCAGTCTTTATCCGGCTGTGCCAACACTGCTGGAGCAAAAACTAGCATCGCCAGTGCACAAAGTGCACTGAGATATACTAACCTCCTCATATCCCTCCCTTCGATTCCTGCCTGCCTACTGGCATTCTATGAGTGCCGGGTTTCCAGGGTCAAGAGCCAGGTGGCCAAACTTCTTGCGAGCGCTCGCACTGTTCGGGAAAATGAGCGCATGGCTAGAGCAAACGGGGAAGGGAGCGAGCCGCGCCGGAGGAAAGACGGACTATGGCAGTCGAACTACACCGTCTATATTGACGGTAAGCGCAAGCTCAGGAGCGTATACGGGCGTACAAAGAACGAGTGCCGCAAGAAGCTCAGGGAGAAGCTGGCTGAGCGTGATGGCGGGATCGTCTTTGACACGAAGAACCTCACCGTTGCCGAGTACCTGGACCGCTGGCTGGCGTGGTTCAGGGTCCGCGCCAGGAGCGTGCGCACCTACGACGACTACGAGTATGTCATCAGGTGCCACGTCCATCCCGAGCGCATCGGACGTCTCAAGCTGGACAGGCTGACCGGGGCACATATAGACGAGCTCTATGCTGCCAAGCTTCACTCGGGCCTCTCCAGCGAGACGGTCCTGCACGTCCACAGGACCCTGAGGCGCGCGTTCAACCAGGCCGTGCGCTGGAGGATGATACCTCGCAATCCGGTCCTCGACGCCACGCCCCCGCCGAAGAGGAAGCGCCCGGCAACAGTGCTCTCCGGTGAGCAGGTCCTCCAATTCATTGAGCGGGCGGGAACGCGCCGGCTTTTCCCCCTCTACGTCCTTGACGCACTCACAGGTCTGAGAAGCGGGGAGATTCTGGGGCTTTCCTGGGAAGACCTCTCGCGCGACGCCGAAGGTCCGCTACTTCGGGTCCACAGGCGCCTGCTGAGCTCCTCCGAGGGCGTCAGGCTCGTGGAAGGTACGAAGACGGGCGCCGGCATGACTGTGAGGCTGCCGGAGCTTGGCGAGGCGGTCCTGCGCATACACCGCAAGCGACAGCTCGAAGAGAGAATGCGCGCGGGGCCAGCCTGGCGGGAGACGGGCTTGATCTTCACCACCCGTCGCGGCGGGTGGATACATCCCAACAACGTCTCCGGCTACCTGCGCAAGGACCTCGAGGCTGCGGGGCTACCCCCGGTCCGCTTCCACGATCTCAGACACTCACTGGCCACCATCATGGCCCTCGACGGTGCACACGTCGCCGTCGTCGCTGGTATGCTCGGGCACGCGAGCCCCACCACCACCCTCAACACCTACACTCACTTCGTGCCCGGCATGCAGGCCATGGCCGTCAAGCGCCTCAACGAGCTCTTTCCGGCCTCCTTGGTCGCCGATCTCGAGGATTTGCCTGATCTCTCTCAGGAGCCGTCCTGAGCAGCGCGTTATGGTAACGTTATGGTAATACAACGACTGACCGCTCCTTTTATCCTTTATCTAAGGCAAATGCTTGCTGAACGCGGCTGACTCTGGATCAGCTAGTCCTGGTTCGAATCCAGGCCCGGCAGCTCCCTGAAAGAGGCCCGCGACCGGAGGTGCGGGCTGCCGTCCTCTGCTCCAGGCGGCGTCGAGCGGCATCATCTACCACTCCATCTTCCGGCTTCGATCTTCGCCCTCTCCAGATCGTAGCTGCTCTGGAGGTTCAGCCAGAAGCTCTCACTGGTCCTGGACCAGCGAGCCAATTTCAGAGCCATCTTGGCCGAAAGCCCCCTTTTCTCGTTCACGATCTCGTAGATGCTCTGGCGGGGCACCCCGAGTGCCTTCGCGAGCCGGTCTGCGTTCATCTTGAGCGGAACCAGCCACTCTTCGCGCAGGATCTCGCCGGGGTGCACCGGGAGGTAGACCCTTGCCTCCCTCTCTATCTCCTTGCTCCAGTCTCCCATTCCTTCCTCCTGGTGGTCCGCGAGCGCTACTTCGTAGACGTCTTTGCCACAGGGATCTCTGTTCGAAGCCGGGATTTTCTTTCGTTCCCGCACACTTTCAGTGCAGCTCGCGCCCTAGATGTTCGAGGTGCGCCCGGGCGGAGAGCCTGGCGTAGGGGCGCATCTCCTCCGGAACTTCGGGGTAGGCCAGCTCCACCACCTCCTCGAGCGAGGCCGCGCCGGCTTCCAGCGCGGCCAGGACCCTCCGCTCACGCTCTTTGCGGTGCGCGATGTACTCCTCGACTTTCGCCTTGCCATCCGCTACCTCCGGGCCGTGACCAGGGAGGATGCGGGCGGGGGAGAGTGTCCGGACCCTCTCGAGCGAGGCCATGTACGCCCCGAGGTCGCCCTCCGGCGGGGCGATGATGATGCTGCCCCTGCCGGCGATGAGGTCTCCTGAGAGCAGGGTGCGGCTCTCGGGGTGCCAGAAGCAGAGATGGTCGGGAGAATGCCCCGGTGTGTGGAGTGCGATAAGCTCTCCCACCCTGGCTCCGTCGTCGAGGCCGGATCCGAAGGAGAGCACCTGTGCCCCGCAGAGCCTGGAGAGCCGGACCGCCCCGGCCGAGTGGTCCGGGTGGGAGTGGGTGAGGAGTATGGTCTCGACCGGATCCGCGGAAGCCACCCTCTCGAGGTGCACCTCGTCGTCCGGACCCGGGTCGATGACCGTACCCGCGAAGACGTAGGTGTTCGTGCCTTCGAGCGTGAGCGGGCCGGGGTTGGGGGCCGCGATCCTCCGGAACTCGTGCGGGGCGTGCTCGCCGGACATCATCCGCCCCGGCGGCTCGCCGCGAGGTGCACCCGGGGGCCGTGTCGGTTGTCCGGGAGCAGGGCGATGGTCTCTATGCGGGTGTAGCCGCTCCCGGAGAGCAGACGGTGGAGTTCGTCCAGCGTCGGCCAGAAGGCCGTGGGGGAGAGGCCGCTCTGTGGGTCTCCGGGGTCTTCCTCGCGCACCCAGCCCATAAGACCCTCCCTCTCGGTGAGGTCCCATTCAGGACGGGCGTACTGGGTGTCGAGGTAGAGGTTCGGGGAGATGGATGAGAGGCGCTGCACGAAGCGCCGCGGATGCGAGAGGTGGTAGAGTAGCCCGCAGCAGAAGACGGCGTCGAAGGTGCCGTAGGAGGAGAGGTCGTCCTCCTCCAGGTCGGTCGTGTGGAAGGATACGTTCTTCACCCCGAAGAGGCCTTTCAGAAACTCCGCCCGCTCCACGTTCCCGGGCCTTCCCTCTAGCCCGACCACCTCCCGGGCCCTTCTGGCGAGCTCGAGCGTCATCGCCCCCTCCAGCGAGCCGGGCTCGAGCACCCGGCCCCGGGAGGCCTCCGGGAAGGCCTCGAAGAACTCTCTGAGACGGGGGCTTGAGTGACGGGTGGCGCGGCCGTAGACCCTGCCGTCTATCCGCACGCCCGTGACCCACGGCCCGCGCCGCTCGAAGGCGTCGGCGAGCAGGTAGTGGAGCATCCTCCTCTCCTCGTCGCGGGTTTGCTCGAGCTCCCCGAGCCGGGTTTTCAGGTCGGAGATCCTCTTCGCCCGCTTCTGGGAGGTCCTGCGGGCGGCGTGCAGACCCCGCTTCAGGGTTCGGAGGTGGTCCTGCGGCAGATCACGCCCGAGCCCCGCCTCCAGCCTCAGGAAGGCCTCGAGCGGGCCCAGGGAGAGCCTCCTGTCCACAGAGATGTGAGGCACGATGGACTCCAAACCGCCTGACCGGGAAGATGTTAACAGGGTGTGACGGGTTTGACCGGCGAGAATTGATTCTTCTCATTCCCGGGAGACCACCAGCAGGGTCTTCCCGACGGTCTCGCGAGACTCTATGGCGGCGTGGGCCTCGGCGACACGTTCGAGCGGGAAGGTCTGCCCGATGACCGGGCTTATACGTCCCTCTGCGGCCTCGGAGAGCGCCCGGCGGACCAGGCGCTTCGCCTCTGTGGGGGCGAACTGTACCCGTTCGATCCCGCAGACGGTTATCCCGCGCCGCTGCGCCTCTTTGGGGTCTATCCCGGCGAAGGCGCCGCCGGGCGTCCCGTGGGCGGAGAACCACCCACCGCGAGCTGTGACCTCGAACGCTTCCCTGCCGAGATGCCCTCCGGCCCCGTCGAATACCACATCGGGTCCCGCGCCGCCGGTCATCTCGCGTACCCGCTCGGGCCAGCCCGGCTGCGAGTAGTCTACCGCCGCATCGGCCCCCAGCCTCCGGATGAGGGCCAGTTTCCGCTCCGTGCGAGCCGCCCCGATGACCCGGGCGCCCGCCACGTGCGCCAGCTGCACCAGCAGGGTGCCCAGGCCGCCGGCCGCGGCCACGACCAGCACCCATGTCCCCGGCTCGATCGGGGCTTCGTCGGCAAGGCCGAGCGCTGTGGCCCCATCGTGCAGGAGCGCCGCAGCCTCGGGCAGACCGAGCCCGTCCGGCACCGGGATCAGAGCCCCCTCCGGGACCGCAGCCTGCTCCGCGTAGCCGCCGCCGTCGGTCCTGGCGACGACGCGCCGCCCGATCCAGCCGGGGTCCACGCCCTCGCCGGTCGAGACAACCTCCCCCGCAACCCCGCCTCCCGGCACGTACGGCGGCTCTACCGGGAACCACTCCGTACCCCATCCGCGCCGGAGCTGGGTCTCGAGGAAGAGCACCGGAGCCACCGAGACCCCGACCACCACCTCCCTCGCGGCGGCTTTCGGATCCGGCGCCTCCTCCACCGCGAGTACATCGGGGCCTCCGAACCGTGTCGCGTAAACCACCCGCATTGTTTTACCTTTCCTCCTCTCAGGTGACCCTCGTGTCGAAGCCCGGACACAGCGATTTTCTCATCGGGCTCTGTCCATGCGTCGGAGTCTGAGGCCTGGATGGCAGATTTGCATCGTAAGGGGGTACGGTTCTGGTCCTGGCCCTCCGTACAGGTTCCTCTCAGGGACGATCGAAGAGCGTCGGCTGATCTCCTGGCACCCGGAAGGCGGCGACCGAGAGCTCGGGGAATCGATCGGAGATCCCGGCCCTGCGCCGGCTTATGTGGAAGAGCTGCGCGATGTGTTCCGCGATGGGTCCCTCGCCCCGCATGCGCGACCCGAAGCGCGGATCGTTGAGGCTGCCGCCCCTCATGGACCTTATGCGGCTTAAGACCTTCTCCCTGCGCTCCGGAAAGTTGCGTGAGAGCCAGTCCTCGAAGACCTTCGCGACCGCCCCCGGCAGGCGCACCGGGACGCAGGCGGCGAAGGTTGCTCCGGCCTCCGCGGCGGCGGAGAGCAGCGCGGGCAGCTCGTGGTCGTTCAGACCGGGGATGATAGGGGCGGTCATCACCCCGACCGGGATGCCGGCTTCGGAGAGTTTCCTCATCGCGTCCAGGCGTCGCCGGGGGCTCGAGGTTCTCGGCTCCATGCGACGTCTCAGGTCTTCGTCGAGGGTCGTCAGGCTCACGGCGACGGATATCGCGCCGTGCTTCGCGAGCTCTTCGAGGAGGTCTATGTCGCGGGTTACGAGGTGGTTTTTGGTCACGACGGCCAGGGGGTTGCGGAACTCCGCGAGCACCTCGACGCAGCGGCGGGTGATCCCGAGCTTCCTCTCGACCGGCTGGTAGGGGTCGGTGACCCCGCTCAGGGAGAGGACCTTCGGCTTCCAGCGGGGTGAGGAGAGCTCTTTTCGCAAAAGCTCAGGGGCATCTTCTTTGACGAGGACCCGGCTCTCGAAGTCCAGCCCGGCCGAGAACCCCAGGTACTCGTGGGTCGGGCGGGCGTAGCAGTAAGCACAGCCGTGCTCGCAACCCCGGTAGGGGTTGATGCTGGCCTCGAAGCCGATGTCCGGGCTGGCGTTGCGAGTAATGACGGAACGCGAACGATCGCGCAGGTATACGGTCTCTGGTCTGTCGGGAGCCTCGTCTTCGACAGGCTCCGGCACGACTTCGATCCTCTCGAATCGATTGGTGGGGTTCATGGAGGCCCCACGCCCCATCATCCTGCGCCGTCCCGTCACCCGACTCTCCTTTTTGTGAGAGACAAACTCCATTCCGATCGGAGTATATTTCAGTTTCCTGGCTGACGTGATTGGGCCTGCAACTTTTGAAGAACCAGCAGATCCCCCGCCCCTACGTCTTCGAGCCACCGGAGGAGACGAGGATGGAGTACGGGCCGGGTGGAGTACGCCGGTCCCCTGGAGGAGTTCCTGCCGCTGCTCTGTCTGGGCCAGCTCACCCACGTCGGGCGGCGTGCCGTCTTCGGGCTCGGGCGCTACCGCGTGCTCGCTGCGTGAGCGGGTTGCATATAATCGTTTTCTGAGCAGGCGCGAAGACGGGGGTGATGCATGAACTTCGAGCTGAGCAGGGAGCAGCGGGAGGTGAGGGAGGAGGCGGCGCGCTTCGCCGACGAGGTGGTGGCGCCGGGGGCGGCCGAGCGGGACCAAAACGACGTCTATCCGCAGGAGATCTTCGAGAAGCTCGCCGCGATGGGCTTCATGGGACTCTGCGTGCCCGTAGAGTACGGCGGGGCCGGGAAGGACTTCCTCTCCTACGTGCTCGCCATCGAGGAGCTCAGCCGCGCCGACGCCGGGGTGGGGGTTACGCTCGCGGTGCACACCAGCGCCGGAACGCTCCCTATCCTGCAGTACGGCACCGAGGAGCAGAAGCGGCGGTGGGTGCCGCCGCTCGCCCGCGGCGAGAGAGTGGGCTGCTTCGCCCTCACCGAGCCCGGGGCGGGCTCCGACGCCGCTGCGATCGAAGCGAAAGCCGAGCGGGCCCCCGGCGGCTACCGCATAAGCGGGCACAAGCAGTGGATCACCAACGGCCGGGTCGCGGGGACCATGATCCTCTTCGCCCGCGCCCCGGAGGGCGTGACCGCCTTCATCGTGCCGATGGACGCGGAAGGGATCTCTTTAGGCAGGCACGCGAGGAAGATGGGCGTCATCTCCGCCACCACCGACGACGTCCTGCTGGACGGCGTCTTCGTCCCGGAGGAGGACGTGCTCGGGGAGGCGGGGAAGGGCCTGCACGTCGCGCTCGGGACGCTGGACCCGGGGAGGATCGGGATCGCCGGGCAGGCGCTCGGGATCGCCGAGGCCGCCTTCCGGTATGCATCGCGCTTCGCGGTCGAGAGGAGC
Source organism: Rubrobacter calidifluminis (assembly GCF_028617075.1). Taxonomy (NCBI): domain Bacteria; kingdom Bacillati; phylum Actinomycetota; class Rubrobacteria; order Rubrobacterales; family Rubrobacteraceae; genus Rubrobacter; species Rubrobacter calidifluminis. Next base: position 55,878 of record NZ_JAQKGV010000006.1, read on the forward strand.
GCGTTCGGCAAACCCATAGCCGGGCACCAGGCTATCTCCTTCAAGCTCGCCGACATGCAGGTGAAGATAAGGGCGGCGCGGCTTCTCACCTACGAGGCCGCCTGGATGAAGGACCGGGGGATGAGCGTCACCGAGGCCGGCGCGCGGGCCAAGCTCTACGCTTCGCAGGTGGCCAACGAGATCGCCTACGAGGCGGTGCAGATCCTGGGCGGCAGGGGGTACATGAAGGACGAGGGGCCGGTGGAGAGGCTCTACCGGGACGCGCGGGTCACCGAGATCTACGAGGGCACCAGCGAGGTGCAGCGCATCGTCATCTCCCGCTCCATCCTGCGCGGGGTCTCCTCAGAGAAGGGCGTGCAGCAGCAGGTCCAGCACCGCGGCTGAGACGGTCCCGAGCAGCGGCGAGAGGATCCAGTTCAGGGCGATGTTGCGCAGCGCGCCGCGGTTGAGCTTGCTGCGGTCGGTCGCGAGCCCCACCCCGGCGAGCCCGCCGACGACGCTCTGGTTGATCGAGGCGTTGTACCCGAAGGCGTTCAGCGTCGAGATCGCCGCGGCCTTGGCGAACTGGGCCGTCGCGGCGAGCGGCACGTCCAGCGGCAGGATCTCGTGCCCGATACGCTCCAGGAGCCTTCTGCCCCAGCTCACCACCCCCAAAGCCATGAAGACCCCGCCCCAGAGCGCCGCGACCCTGGGGGAGAAGATCCCGGCGTCGGCGAGCGAGGCGGCGGCGTTGCTCACGTCGTTCGAACCCATCGTGAACGAGCTGTAGAGCGCGGTCACGACGAGGAACGCCGCGAGCGCCCCCCGGCCCCGCCGGGCGATGCCGAGCCCCGCGCGCGCCAGGACGAACCCCAGGACGAGCGACAGCACCGGTCCCGCGGCCCAACCCAGGACCACGAGCCCGAAGAGCCCCCCGCGCACCGGAAGGCCCGCGGCGAGCGCCGCCCCGAGGAGCGAGAACGCGTAGATCTGGATCGTCGAGACCGGGAGCCTGTAGTAGGTGGAGGCTATGGTCACCAGCGAGGCGGCTATCTGCGAGGCCGCGACGTCCTCCGCCGGGGCGCTCTCGATGAGGTCCGCGTAGGTCCCGATGACGTTGAGCCCGGCGGCCGTCGCCCCGATGACGACGCAGACCGCCGCGAGCCCGAGCGCCCGCCGGAGCGTGAGCACCCCCGCGCCGTAGGCCGTACCCATCACCGAGCCGGTGTAGTGGCTGCCCATGCTCCACGCGAACAGCGCGCTCGCGGCCAAAAGCAGGACTTCCAGCAGGCTCATGCGAGCAAGTATACAAAGTGGTGTGGGATGGTATAGTCATGCTTGACCGCCCGTACAGAGGGAAGAGGGAAGCGACCTGCAGGAGGAGCGCCTTGGACACCAGGAAGAAGAGCGCCCGCGAGAGCTGGGAAGAGGCGTACTCGAAGAGCCCGGAGCGTGACGCGGAGTTCTCGACCATCTCCGGCGTGCCGATCAAACCGCTCTACACCCCGGAGGATCTCGGGGACTTCGATTACGAGGAGAAACTGGGCTACCCCGGCGAGTACCCCTACACCCGCGGGGTCTACCCCACGATGTACCGCGGCAGGCTATGGACGATAAGGCAGTTCGCCGGCTACGGGGACGCCGGGGAAACCAACCGGCGCTTCCGCTACCTGCTCGAGCAGGGCCAGACCGGGCTCTCCGTCGCCTTCGACATGCCCACCCTCATGGGGCTCGACTCCGACTCGCCGCGCTCTTTGGGCGAGGTGGGGACCGAGGGGGTCGCCATAGACTCCCTCGAGGACATGGAGCGGCTCTTCGAGGGCATCCCGATGGACGAGATCACGACCTCGATGACCATCAACGCCCCGGCGATGGTGCTTCTGGCTATGTACGTCGTCGCGGCCGAGAAGAAGGGGATCCCGCCGGAGAAGCTCGGGGGGACCAACCAGAACGACATCCTCAAGGAGTACATCGCGCAGAAGGAGTGGCTCTACCCGCCCGGCCCCTCGATGCGCATCTTCAAGGACATGCTCGTCTACGCCACGCGGCACATGCCGAAGTGGAACACGGTCTCCATCTCGGGCTACCACATCCGGGAGGCGGGCTCCACCGCGGCGCAGGAGCTGGCCTTCACCCTCTCCGACGGGTTCGCCTACGTCGAGGCCGGCATCGAGGCGGGGCTCGGGGTGGACGAGTTCGCCCCCCGCTTCTCGTTCTTCTTCAACTCGCACATAGACTTCTTCGAGGAGATCGCCAAGTTCCGCGCCGCGCGGCGCATCTGGGCGCGCGAGATGAAGGAGCGCTACGGGGCGAAGGACCCCAGGAGCATGAGGATGCGCTTCCACACCCAGACGGCGGGGTGCTCGCTCACGGCGCAGGAACCCTACAACAACGTCGTCCGCACGGCCTTCGAGGCGCTGGCGGCGATCCTGGGCGGCACCCAGTCGCTGCACACCAACTCGCTGGATGAGGCCCTGGCGCTGCCGACCGAGGAGGCGGTGCGCATAGCCGTGCGCACCCAGCAGATAGCGGCGCACGAGACGGGCGTGGCGAACACGATAGACCCTCTCGGCGGCTCGTACTTCGTCGAGGCCCTCACCGACGAGATGGAGCGGCAGGCTTACGAGTACTTCCGGCAGATAGACGAACTCGGCGGGGTCATCCCGGCGATCGAACAGGGCTTCCAGATGCGCGAGATCGCCGAGGCCTCCGCCCGCTACCAGCGGGAGATGGAGGAGGGGCGCCGTCGGGTGGTGGGCGTGAACGTCTACGAGCCCGAGGAGGAGACCGACGTCGAGCTGCACCGCATCCCGCCCGAGGTCGCGGAGCGTCAGATAGAGCGCGTCAAAGACCTCAAGAGGAGGCGCGACAACCGGCTGGTGCGCCAGCGCCTCGAGGAGCTCAAGCGGGTGGCCCGCGGCGACGGGAACACGATGTATCCCATACTCGAGTGCGTCCGCGCCTACGCCACCGAGCAGGAGATCTGCGACGCGCTCAAGGAGGTCTTCGGCACCTACACCGAGACCCCCGTGATCTAGGGTATCCCGGCGTTGTCTATGAGGTGGGTCCGGCCGACCCGGGCGGCGATGATCGCCCGGGCCGGCCTCTCTCCGAGCCTCTCGAGCCTCTCCAGGCTCTCCGCGTCGACCACCGCGGCGTACTGCAGCCCGACGAGCGGCTCTCTGCCACAGACCTCCAGCATCGCCGCCTCCAGCTTCTTCGCCGAGCGCTCGCCCTCCCGCGCCAGCTCGGCGCACCGTCCGAGCGCCCTGGAGAGGGAGAGCGCCGCCTCCCTCTCTTCGGGGGAGAGGTAGACGTTGCGGCTGCTCATCGCGAGACCATCCTCCTCGCGCACCGTCGGGCAGCCCACCACCTCCACCCCGAGCTGAAGTTCCCGCGCCATCCTGCGCACGATGACGAGCTGCTGGTAGTCCTTCTCCCCGAAGTACGCCCGGTGCGGCCTCACCGCGGCGAAGAGCATCGTGACGATCGTGGCGACGCCCCGGAAGTGCCCCGGCCTCACCTCCCCCTCCCACATCTGACCGAGCCTGCCCGGATCCACCGAGGCACGCCCTCCGGAGGAGAGGTCGGGGTCCTCCTCCCCGTACATCGCCTCGATGGTCGGGGAGAAGACGGCGTCCGCGCCCTCGCGGGCGAGCAGGGCCCGGTCGCGCTCGAGGTCGCGGGGGTAGGTCTCGAAGTCCTCCCCCCGTCCGAATTGGGTTGGGTTGACGAAGACCGAGACCACGACCCTCTCACACTCTGAACGGGCCCGGCGGACGAGCGAGAGGTGTCCCTCGTGCAGCGCGCCCATCGTGGGGACGAGCCCCACGGTCTGCCCGGAGGCGCGCCAGCGCTCCGAGAGGTCGCGCATCTCCTCCGGGGTCGAGGCCGTCTCTAGCCCTGCTCCCACCGGCGGCGCTCCTCCTCGTCGAGGTTCCAGCCGTGCTCCGGCGCGGGGAACGCGCCGGAGCGGACCTCCGCGACGAACTCTCCGGTGGCCCGCTGGAGAACCTCCCGTACTTCGGCGTAGCGCCGGACGAAGCGCAGCGGCGGTCCAGCAGAGAGGCCGACGAGATCGTGCCAGACGAGCACCTGCGCGTCGCAGGCCGCCCCGGCCCCGATGCCGATCGTGGAGATGGAGAGCTCTTCGGTGATCCGCCGGGCGACCTCGGAGGGGACCGCCTCCAGAACCACCGCACAGCAGCCGGCTTCCTCGACGGCTCTGGCGTCCTCCAGCAACCTCCGGGCCGCCTCCGCGCTTTTGCCCTGCACGACGCTCCCGAAGCTGAGCGAGGACTGAGGGGTGAACCCGAGGTGCCCGACGACGGGGACGCCCATCCCGACGAGCGCCCGGATGCCTTCCAGGGCGGCCCGGTCGGCACCCTCGAGCTTTACCGCCTGCGCTCCGGCCCGCACGAGGGCGGCGCCGTTCTCGGTTGCGCTCTCCAGCGTGGCGTAGCTCCCGAAGGGAAGGTCTGCGACCACCGGGACGTCCGGGCGCGGCGAGCTCGCTACCCCGCGGACCACCGCCCCGGTGTGCCGCAACATATCCTGCATCGTGACCGGGATGGTGCTCTCGTAGCCGAGGATGACGTTGCCTAAAGAATCCCCGACCAGGATCATGTCCACCCCCGCCTCGCAGCAGAGAGCCGCGGTCGGGGCGTCGTAGATCGAGACCATGGCGAGGCGCCGGCCTTCGGCGCGGGCGTCGGCGAGCAGACGGGGGAGGGATCTCCCGGGCAAGCTCAGCTCCTCGGCTCGACGTCGTCTACTGGTGCCACGCGCGGTATGTTAGCAGATGATTCCCTCCGCAGGGTTGCTCGGTTAGAATGTCCTGCCGTCATGGGCATTGCTGGAGCGGACGGATGAGCGGGGTCGAGGAGGCACCCCTGGCGCTCGTGGTGCGTACCCCGGACGAGCCGGGAATACTGCACGCGCTCACCAGCGTCATACTCGACCACCGGGCGAACATCACCTACATAGACATCTCCGAGCGGCGGGGAGGGGAGTCGAGGATCTACCTCGAGCTGGAGGACGTACCCTCCCCGGAGGTGCTCGTGGCGGACATCGAGGGGCTGCCGGTAGTCCGGGAGGTCGAGCGGGCCCCTTCGTTCGCCAAGGTCTACGGCAAGAGGATCATCGTCGTCGGCGGCGGGGCGCAGGTGGGGCAGGTCGTCGTCGGGGCGGTCGCGGAGGCCGACCGGCACAACATCCGGGGCGAGAAGATCTCGGTGGACACCATCCCGCTCGTGGGGGAGGAGAACCTGGCGGCCGCGGTGCGCGCGGTGGCGCGCCTTCCGCGGGCGGTGGCGCTGGTTCTGGCCGGGGCGCTCATGGGCGGGGACGTGGCGCGGGCGGTCTACGAGATAAGGGAGCGGGGCATCATCGTGCTCTCGCTGAACATGGCCGGCAGCGTTCCGGAGGCGGCGGACCTCGTCGTGAGCGACCCGGTGCAGTGCGGCGTGATGGCGGTGATGGCCGTAGCCTCCTCGGCCCGCTTCGACATAGACAGACAGCGGGGCCGCCGCTACTGAGCTCTCAGGGGAGCCGGCCGGCGGGCACCCCTCCCTGCACGGCCCAGTAATAGATTATGTAGGCCCCGGCGAGCACGAGCAGCGCGGCCGAGGCGAACCGGACGTAGGGCAGCGCCCCGCGCACCCACTTCACGATCCCCTGCTTGAAGAGAGCCAGAGCCAGGGTGAGCCCGACGAGCACCACCGCCATCCCGAGGGCGAAGTCCAGGAAGCGCCCGATGCCGGTGAGCGTCCCGCCCGAGGCGAGGCTGCTCCCGACGAGGACGAGGAAGAGCGGGAGGGCGCAGCTCATCGAGGCGAGACCGTAGGCCACCCCGAAGAGGAAGAACCCCCTCACGCTGACCTCCTTCGCCGGGCTCGGGGCGAGCCGCTCGAAGGTCCCGACGTAGAGGCTGCGCCCGGCGAGCATCCACAGCCCGACCAGCACGAGCGCCACCCCGATCGCGACCCCGACGGCGGGCATCGCCGAGAGCACCGCGGCGCCGCCGGCGGAGATCACGGCCCCTATCGCGGTGAACAGGAGCACGAACCCTGAAGAGGCGACCGCACCGACCACAAGCGCCCGCCCCAGCCGCGAGGGCAGGGACCGCCCGTCGAGATCCTCTCCCGAGCCGAGGTAGAGCGAGAGGTAGGCGGGGAGCATCGCGAACCCGCAGGGGGTCACGGCGGCGACCATCCCGGCGGCGAAGGCGAGACCGAACGGCAGGGCGCCGCCGATCCCCGAGAACCAGTTGGCCACAAGCGACTGCAGCCCGCTCACAGACCCTCCTTCTCGAGCACCTGCTCCAGCTTGCTCTTCGGGGTGGGGGCGGCGTCGCGGTAGACGATCTTACCCTTGCGGTCGATGATGATCGTGGTGTCGAGGGAGCTCACCCCGAGCCGGTGGGCGACCTTACCGCTCCTGTCCACCGCCCAGGGCAGCGGCCTTATGTTCCCGGCCCGGCGGAAGGCGGCTATAGTCTTCGCGTCGTCCCTGGGGTCGACCGAGATGATGAGGAGGTCGAGTCCCTTCTTGTGGTAGCGGGGGTAGAGTTCGGACCAGGCCTTGCTCTCGGGGATGCACGAACCGCACCAGCCGGCCATGAAGTACAGCGCGACGACCCTGCCCTGCTCCTTCGAGAGTTCGAAGGTCTTGCCGTCCAGGGTCTTTATGCTGAAGTTCGGGGCCTGCCTGCCGGGGGCGGCTTGCGCGGCAGCCGATGCCGGGGGGGCGCTCCGCGGGGCCGGGGCGCCGCCGCTCGCCTGCGCGCCGCAGCCTGCGAGCGTGAGCACGAGGAGCACCAGCCCGGCTGCAAGGAGGGTGCTGCGTCCCATTCTCACCGCTTCCCGCTCTCCTTAGCGGCGAGGGCGGGATCCTCCCGGCCGTTTATCGGTTGTGCCGGTCGCCGGACCGGACGGCGGCACGCTTCCGTACGCCCCTGCTCCTTCTTGCGTCCCGCGAGGTAGAGGCCCACGGCGAGCGCGGCGACGAAGTACGCGCTCGCCCCGGCGACGACGAGTCCCGTATGGGCCGCGAGCGCCGCTCCCAGCGCGGTGCCGCCGAGCAGCCCGATCAGGATCGGGAGGGTGATGGCCAGGTGGCAGGGGCAGACGACGATCGCGCTCGCCGCCAGCACGTAGCCCACGATCTTCCGCTTCATCGGCCCCGCTCCCCGGTCCAGGTGCACTCGCCGGTGATCTCGCACGCCTCGACGTGCTCGCGGTTGTCCGCGAGAAGCTCCTCGCTGAGCCTGAGGATCTCGAGCACCCGCTCGTCGGATATCGCGTAGTAGGCCCGCCTCCCCTCGCGCCGCGCCCGCACGTAGCCGCACCACGAAAGGCACTGCAGGTGTACCGAGACCCGCGGCTGGGTCGCCCCGACGGCCTCGACGATCTCCGAGACGCTCGCCTCGCCGCGGCGTGCCAGGTACGCGAGAATCGACATCCTCGTCGGGTCGGCGAAGCCGTCGAAGAGCTTGGCTGCGACCTTCATGTCCGGGCTCTCCTTCCCGATTCTGGCCCCCGCGAGCGGCGGGCTCTCCTCTATTCTCTCTTCCGGCACTTCGTCTCCACCTCCTCTTCTAGCAGCACGCCCCCTCGCCGGACCAGTCCCGGGCGAGGGCGAACGCATCCTCCAGCGTCAGGGCGAGCGTGATCGCCTCGGGCTCCTTCTCCTTCGCCCACCGTTCATAATCCTCGAGCGAGCGGAAGGCGTTCAGGTACGGGCAGAGCACCTCCTGGACCGGCCCGGCTCCTCTCCTCGCCACGCCGAAGGAGACGACCGCGCTTTCGGGGTTCGCCTCGACGCCGTCCCCGGTGACGAACGCGGTGACCTCACCGCCCGCCGGGCTCTGCGAGCGGACCTCGACCGGCTCGCCGCGCAGCGCGAACGGGAGCATCAGCGCGTCCATGAAGCAGTGGGTGTGGAGGGTCTCGCCGGGCAGGCGCGTCTCGTGGCGGGTCTTCTCCTGCGAGACGAGATCCTCCACCCGCGGGACCGCAAGCTCGCGGGCGAAGGCGCCGCTCAGGTCGCCGGGCGTCTCGAGCTCCGCGAGATGCGGGAGCCCGAAGACCTCCCGCAACCGCTCCCGCATCTCCTCCGGCAGCCTTGTATCTTCGTAGCCCATCGTTCTCCTTCTTCCTATGCCGCGCAGCAGGAGAGCTTCGAGACGTCGCGCCCGAAGGACTGGGCGGCGAGCTTTATTCCCTCGGACATCGTCAGGTACGGCGCCCAGGTGTCGGCGAGGTCCTGCACGGTGAGGCCGAACTTTACCGCGTACACCCCCGCAAGGATGATCTCCCCGGCGTTCTCGCCGACGGCGTGCGCCCCTAAGACCTTCCCGCTCTCCTTCTCGGCGACGAGCTTGACCATCCCGCGGGTGTCGAGGTTGACGATGGCCCGGGGGACGTTCTCCAGGTCCAGCATCCGGCACTCGCACGCGTATCCTTCCTCGTGCGCCTGGGCGTCGGTGAGGCCGACGGCGGCGATGTTCGGCGTGGTAAACGTGACCCGCGGCAGTGCTGCGTAGTCCATCGCGCGTCCGGCGCCGAGGAGGGCGTTCCCGGCGGCGAGGGTGCCCTGCGCGGCGGCGACGTAGACGAACTGCGGGGCCCCGGTTACGTCCCCCGCCGCGAAGACCCTGGGGTTGGTCGTCCGGAGCTCGTCGTCCAGCACCAGGGCGCCGCGTTCGTCGCGCTCTATCCCGGCCTTCTCCAGCCCGAGCCCGTCGAGCACCGGGCGGCGGCCGGTGGCGACCAGGATCTCGGAGGCCGCGATCTTTCGCTCCTCGCCGCCCGAGGAGGCGATCACCAGCCTGTTGTTTTCGCCGCCCTCGACGCGCTCGACCCGCGCGGAGGTGATGACCTCCACGCCCTGCTCCCGCAGGACCTCCTCGATCCAGCGCGAGACCTCCGGCTCCTCGCCGGGGGCGAGCCGGTCGAGCATCTCCACGATGGTGACCCGGCTCCCGAGGTCGGCGAAGAGCTGGCCCATCTCGAGCCCGATGTAGTTGCCGCCGATGACGACGAGCGACCCGGGGAGCTCATCGAGCTCCATCGCGCCCTCGTAGGTGAGGTAGCCGGCCTCCTCGAGACCCTCTATCCGGGGAACCCACGGCCTGGCCCCCGTCGAGATCAGGTAACTCTGCGCCGTGATCCTTCGGCCCCCGACCTCGATGGCCTCCGGCGAGACGAAGCGGGCCTCTCCGCGGACGATCTCGAACCCGTACTCCGCGGCGAGATCCTCGTACTTCTCCCTGCGCAGCTTCGAGACCACCTCCGACTTCATCCCGACGAGCGCCCCGAAGTCCACCGCCCCGGCCGTGGTCTCGACGCCCCGGAACGGGTTGCTCCCCGCCCGATGGTAAGCCTCCGCCGCCGCGAGCAGGTTCTTGGAGGGGATGCACCCGACGTTCACGCACGTCCCCCCGACAGTCCCGCGCTCGACCATCGCGACGCGCGCCCCCTCGTCCGAGGCCCGGATCGCCGCCGCGAACGCCGCGCTGCCCGAGCCGATCACGGCCAGATCGTAGTCGTAACCGCCACCTCCGGTCTCCACCCGGACCCGGCGCTCCCGGACGTCCTCCAGCGAACGGGGCTCGTAGCCGGCCTCCCGGACGGCTCCCCGCAGCCCTTCCTCGTCCACCCCCTCCGGATCCTCGAAGACCGCCTCGCCCCGGCGGAAGTCCGCCGAAACCTCGCGCGCCCCGGCGCCCTCCAGCGCCCGACTCACCGCAACCTCGCAGTGGGAGCACGTCATGCCACCGATCTTCATCCGCCTCCGGCTCATCGATCCACCTCCATTAAATTCGCTCAAGCAAATAATATTCGAATGGGCAAATCTTTCAGTGGGAGGGGAGCCACTATCCGACGGGGCGCTCTAGAGCTCCAGCTTCTCCAGGGCCTCGAGGTACGCCTCGGAGTAGGTCGGGAACTGGGCCACCGAATCGAGGAGCTTCTCGATGGGGATCTCCGCCCGGATCGCGAGTGCGGCCTCGTGGATCCACTCACCCGCCAAAGGCGCGACGGCCCACGCCCCGACGAGCACCCCGCGCTCCCTGTCGGCGACGAGCGAGAGCGTGCCGCGGGGATTCTCCTCGTAGGTGTAGGGGCGGGCGATGGACTCCGCGAGGTCTATGCTGGCGACGGCGGCGTCGATGCCCCTCTCGCGGGCCTGATCGGCGGTGAGGCCGCAGGCGGCGATCTCCGGCTCGGAGAAGACCACACGGGGGATGCCCCGGTAGTCCGCCCGCCGCTCTCTGCCAAGGATGTTGTCCGCGACGACGCGGCCCTGGTACTTGGCGACGTGGGTGAAGAGCGCCACCCCCGTCACGTCCCCCAGGGCCCACACCCCCTCGGCGAGCCGGCAGCGATCGTCTATCGGGAGCCTTCCGCCCTGGAGCTCGATCCCGACGTTCTCCAGGCCTATCCCCTCCGTGCGCGGGGTGCGCCCGGCGGCGATCACGACCACGTCCGCCTCCACCTGCGTCCCGTCGTCGAGCTCGATGGTCGCCGCCTCCCCGTTTCTCCGGGCACGGACCGCTTTCCGGCCCGTGAGCACCCGCACGCCCTCCTCCTCGAGGTAGCGCCGGGCGAGCTCGCCGACCTGAGGGTCCTCGCGGTTTATCAGGTGGTCCGCCGACTGGACGATCGTCACCTCCGAGCCGAAGCGGGTGAGCCACTGGGCGGCCTCTATGCCGTTGGGACCCCCGCCGACGATGAGGGCGCGTCCGGGGACCTCGCGGCTCGTCGTCACCTCGCGGTTGGTCCAGACGGTGACATCATCGAGACCTTCGATGGGGGGGATGTTGGGGGAGGAGCCGGTCGCGACGATGATGTGCCCGGCCTCGATGGTTTCACCGTTCACCTCCACCCGTCCGGGTCCGGCGATGCGTCCCTCGCCCTTGAAGACCCGCGCACCCTTCTCTTCGTAGCCCTCGACCTGCGCGGCGTCGTCGAGGTGGCGGATCATGTAGTCCCGGTAGTCGAAGACCTCTTCGAGCGTCAGCGCGGGGGTGCCCGTCCCGAAGGCCCGCCGCGCCTCGTTTCTCACCTCCGGCGGCCTGAGGAGCGTCTTCGAGGGGATGCACGCCCAGTAGGCACACTCGCCCCCGATGAGCTCGCGCTCCACCACGGCGACCCTCTTGCCGCTCGAGATCAAACGACCCGCCGCCACCTCGCCACCGGGACCCATCCCGATCACCACGACATCGAACCTCTCCGCCATCCGCGCTTCCTCCCAAAATTGATTCGCTTATGCGAATCGATCTTACAAGTTACGCCCGATATTTCAAGGAGGGGGAGAGGGCCGGGTGCTCCGGGGCTCTGGTAGAATCGGAAAAGGGCATCCTGTCCCGCTTGTGTTCAGCGAGAGGTCGAGGCAGGAGGAGTGGATGTGGAGAAGACCCGCACCAGGCACGAGGCGCTAGGTCTCGACGAGGGTGACCTAATCAGGATGTACCGTGCCATGCTCTTGGCGCGGCGGACGGACGAGCGCATGTGGATCCTGAACCGTCAGGGCAGGGCGGCTTTCGTGATCTCCTGCCAGGGGCATGAAGCCGCGCAGGTAGGGGCGGCGTACAACCTGCGGCCCGGGTACGACTACCTGTATCCGTACTATCGGGATTTTGCGATGACCACCGTGCTCGGGCAGAGCGCGCGCGACCATCTTCTCAGCCTGCTCGGGAAGAAGGAGGATCCCAACAGTGCGGGTCGGCAGATGCCGGGTCACTTCTCCAGCCGCGAGCTGAGGATCGTCACCGCCTCGGCGCCGGTCGGGGTGCAGTATCCGCAGGCGGTCGGGAGTGCCCTGGCGTTCAGGCTGCGCGGGGAGGACGGTGTGGTGCTCGTCTCCGGCGGCGAGGGGTCGACCAGCGAGGGCGACTGGCATGAGGCGATGAACTTCGCCGGGGTGAGGAAGCTCCCGGTCGTCTTCCTGGTGCAGAACAACGCCTATGCCATCTCGGTGCCCGAGGAGCTGCAGGTCGCGGGTTCGATCGCGAAGCGCGCCGAAGGGTACGGCTTCCCCGGCGTGGCGGTGGACGGCAACGACGTGCTCGCCGTCTACGAGGTCGCAAAGGAGGCCTTCGGGCGGGCGCGGCGGGGCGAGGGGCCGACTTTGATCGAGGCGAAGACCTACCGCCTGACCGCCCACTCCTCCGACGACGACGACCGGCGCTACCGCGAGCGCGAGGAGATCGAAGAGTGGCGGCAGAAGGATCCGATCCTCCGCTTCGAGCGCTATCTCTTCGAGGTCGGGTTGCTCGACGAGGAGAAGAAGGAGGAGATCTCCGCGCAGATCAAAGCGGAGATCGACGAGGCGGTAGAGTACGCCGAGGCCGCGCCCTTCGCCGGGCCGGAGGAGGCGCTCGAGCGCGTCTACGCGGAGGCCTGAGGAGATGGCCGTCAGGAACCTGCTGCAGGCCATCCACGACGCCCTCGAGGAGGAGATGCGCGCCGACGAGACCGTCATGATCCTGGGCGAGGACGTGGGGAGGGCCGGGGGGGTCTTCCGGGTGACCGAAGGGCTGCAGGAGGAGTTCGGCCCCGACAGGGCGCTCGACACCCCGCTCGCCGAGAGCCTCATCGTCGGATCCGCGATAGGGCTCTCGGTCAACGGGATGCGGCCGGTCGCCGAGATACAGTTCGCGGACTTCATCCCGCCGGCCTTCGATCAGATCGTCTCCGAGGCCGCCCGCTTCTACTACCGCTCCAACGGGGCGTGGAACGTGCCGATCACGATCCGCGCTCCCTACGGCGTGGTGCCCGGCGGGGCGCTCTACCACTCCCAGTCCGTGGAGGCGTACTTCTGCAACACCCCCGGTCTCAAGGTCGTCGCCCCGACCTTCCCGAAGGAGGCCAAGGGGCTTTTGAAGAGTGCGATCCGGGACCCCAATCCCGTGCTTTTCTTCGAGCACAAGCGCTGTTACCGGCTGCTCAAGGAGGACGTTCCCGAGGAGGACTACACCGTCCCGATCGGGGAGGCGAAGATACACCGGGAGGGTGAGGACATCACCGTCGTCGCCTACGGGCTGGTGCTCCACACCGCGCTCGAGGTCGCGAAGAAGCTCTCCGGGGAGCACGGCATCGAGGCCGAGGTCGTGGAGCCCCTGACCCTCTACCCGCTGGACAGGGAGACGATCCTTGACTCGGCGCGCAAGACCGGGAAGTTCCTCGCGATCTCCGAGGCCAACATCACCGGCTCGGTGACGGCGGAGATGGCCGCGCTCGTGGCACGCGAGGCTTTCGAGTGGCTGGACGCGCCGGTGATGCGCCTCGGGGCGCCGGACATACCCGCCGCCGCCTTCGCGCGGCCGATGATGGACGCCTTCGTGCCCGATGCCGCGCTGATAGAGTCGGCCATGCTCGAGCTGGCCCGCTACTAGGGAGGGGGAGAGTTGGCGAAACCCGTTACCATGCCCCAGCTCGGGGAGAGCGTGACCGAAGGGACGATAGCCCGCTGGCTCAAGTCCGAGGGGGAGGAGATCGAGAAGGACGAGCCCCTCTGCGAGGTGGACACCGACAAGGTCTCCAGCGAGCTGCCCTCCCCGATCGCCGGCAGGATAGAGAAGCTTCTCGTCTCCGAGGGCGAGACCGTCGAGGTGGGCACCGAGATCGCGCTCGTCGCCGTCGAGGGTGAGTCCGAAGGCCCGCCGCGGGAAGACATGCGCTCGGAGGGACCGACGGAGGAGTTCCCGGCCGCCGGAACCGTGGCCCAACCGGCCGTCGCGCAACGCGTCAGGAGGCCCGGCGCATCCGGCGGGAACGGGCGCGTCGGGGTGCCGGACGCCGGGGAGCTGCGGCTCAGGCGCTCCTCGCCGGTGGTGCGCAGGATCGCCGCCGAGCACGGGATAGACATCTCCGAGATCAAGGGTACTGGCATCGGCGGCAGGGTCACCAGGAAGGACATCGAGGCCTACGTGCGCGAGCGGGAGGCCGCGCGCGGGCCCACCCCCACGCCGGAGCCGGCCCGCGCGCGGGTCGAGGTCCACGAAGGAGACCGCATCGTCGAGCTCGACAGCGTCCGGCGGGCGATCGCGAACCGCATGAGCCTGAGCAAGCGCGAGGCCCCGCACGCCTGGACGATGGTCGAGGTGGACGTCACGGGGCTGGTGGCGCTGCGCGAGCGGATCAAGGAAGACTTCGCCCGGCGGGAGGGGGTGAGGCTCACCTACCTGCCGTTCATCGTCAGGGCCGCCGTCGAGAGCCTCAAGGAGCACCCGATCCTCAACTCCGTCTGGGATGAGGAGAGGATCGTGCTGAGACGGCGGATAAACGTCGGGATCGCGGTGGACCTGGATGACGCCCTGATCGTGCCCGTGATCCGGGACGCGGACGACTACGGCATCGTCGGGCTCGCCCGCAGGATAGACGACCTGGTCAGACGGGCGCGCGAGCGGCGGCTCTCCCCCGAGGACGTCTCCGGCGGGACGTTCACGGTCAACAACCCGGGCGCGCTGGGTTCGGTGGTCTCCACCCCGATCATCAACCACCCGCAGGCGGCGATCCTCTCCGCCGAGGCGATCGTGAAGCGCCCGGTGGTGGTGGGAGACGCGATCGCGATCCGGAGCATCATGAACCTGGAGGTCTCCTTCGACCACCGCATCCTCGACGGAGGGGCTGCGCTGCGGTTTTTGAACGCGGTGAAGCGTCGGCTGGAGGGCTACACTCCCGAGAGCGAGGTGCTCTAGCTCCCCGCGAGCACGAGCCGGGCGAGTGCAGCCGAGAGGAAGGTGCCGAGCGCGACGAGCATGAACAAGAGCCCTGCGTCGAGCACGGTGTCCCTGCCGACGAGTAGCGGGAGGGAGAGCCAGCCCGCCGCCACGACACAGAGGAAGAGCGATTCACGACCGGCCGCGGCGGAGAAGGCCAGCGCGAGCAGGAGCAGATAGAGGGCCACGTCCTTCGCGAGTTCTCTCCTCCGGCTTTTCTTCCCGTCCTCCCTCACGGCTTATGCTGCTCATTCTCGCCGAAGGTTCTCGCGGAGTTCATGCGGGCGTACACCTCCTTTCCGGGGGCCAGCCCGAGGTCTTCGGCCTCACCGCGGGTGAGCTGGGCCCAGATGTTCCGCCCATCTTCGAGGGTGAGCTCTGCACGCACCTCGAAGCCCAGATAGACCAGATGGTCCACGCGTGCACCGGTGGTCCCGGTCTCCGGGGAGGACAGCAGTTCTATGTCGTGCGGGCGTACGAAGGTGTCCCCGAGCCGGTTGACGGGGCCGATAAACCCCATAACGAACTCGTTGTGGGGATTCTCGTAGAGCTCGCGGGGACTGCCGGTCTGCTCCACCCGGCCGTGGTTCATCACCACGATCCGGTCTGCCACCTCCATGGCCTCCTCCTGATCGTGGGTCACCAGGATGGTGGTGACGTTCATCCCCTCGTGCAGCTTCCGGAGCCACGCCCTGAGCTCCTGGCGTACCCGGGCGTCGAGTGCCCCGAAGGGTTCGTCGAGGAGCAGGACCTCCGGGTCTATGGCCAGCGCGCGGGCGAGGGCCATGCGCTGACGCTGACCGCCCGAGAGCTGGGAGGGGTAGCGTCCGGCGAACCCCTCGAGCTGGACGAGCTCCAGGAGCTCCTGCACCCTTTCGCGGATGACCTTCCTGGGGAGGCGCCTTATCTTCATCCCGAAAGCCACGTTGTCGAAGACGGTCATGTGCTTGAACGCCGCGTAGTGCTGGAAGACGAAGCCCACCCCGCGTCTCTGGGGCGGCAGAGCGGTCTTGTCCTCACCGTTGATGAAGACCCGGCCCTCGTCCGGTTCCTCGAGCCCGGCGATCACCCTGAGGAGGGTTGACTTGCCGCTCCCGCTGGGCCCGAGCAGCGCGGTGAGGGAGCCGGATGGGGCCTCGATCGAGACGCCTTCGAGGGCGACGAACTCCCCGAAGCGCTTGGCAACACCCCTCGTTTCGATGCTCATCTCTCCTCCTCTGGCTTGAAGGCGTTAGTGAGGAGCAGCGTCGCCACCGCGATCAGGGCGAGCACCACCGAGGCGGCGTACGCCCCCGCGAGGTCGAAGTTCTGGAAGCGGTCCTGGACGTAGACGGTCATCGTCTCGGTGAGGCCGGAGATCCTCCCCGATACCACGCTCACCGCCCCGAACTCGCCGATGGCCCGGGCGGTGGTCAGGACCACGCCGTAGGCTACGCCCTGGCGGATGGCGGGCAGCGTCACCAGCAAAAACGTCTGCGTGGGCGAGGCTCCGAGGGTGGCCGCCGCCTGCTCCTGCTCGGTCCCTATCTCCTGCAGTACGGGCATCACCTCGCGTACGACGAAGGGCAGGGAGATGAAGATCGTGGCGAGCACGATCCCGGGTACGGAGAAGATGATCTTGATCCCGTGCGCCAAAAGCCAGTCGCCGACGGGTGAACCCTGCCCGTAGAGCGTGTAGAGCGCGAGTCCGACGACGACCGGTGAGATCGCGAGCGGCAGATCCAGGATCGCGTTGAGCAACCCCCTGCCCGGGAACCGGTGCCGCACCAGCACGATGGCGCACAGGATGCCGAAGAGGGTGTTCACGACCACCGCGATCGCGGTGGCCAGCAGGGTGAGCCACAGGGCGTGCAGCGCCGCCGGATTCGTCACGGCCCGCCAGGCCGTGCCCGCCCCCTCCTCGAAGGCCTTCCGGAAGACCATCGCCACCGGGAAGACGAGCAGCAGAGCCAGATACCCGAGCGCGACCGCGCGCAGCGCGAGCCTAGAGATCATGCCGGGCCCCCCAGCGTCCGATGAGCCTCATCCCGAGGAGAACCAAAAGCGAGAGCGCGAGCAGCGTGACCGAGACCGCGGCCGCCCCCGAGGGGTTGTCGGACTGTATCTGACCGTAGATGTAGACGGAGGCGACCTCCGTCTTGTAGGGGATGTTCCCTGTGATGATGACGACCGATCCGAACTCTCCTATCGCCCGCGCGAAGCCGAGCGCCGCGCCGGAGAGGATGGCAGGCAGGAGGTTCGGCAGGATGACGCGCCGGAAGCTCTGGAGCGGCCCGGCCCCGAGCGAGGCCGCGGCCTCCTCGACCTCGCGGTCGAGCTCGGCCAGGACCGGCTGCACGGAACGCACGACGAACGGGAGCGTGACGAAGAGCAACGCCATGATTATCGCAGCCCTGGTGTACGCGACGTTGATCCCGAGCGGGCTCTTCGGCCCGTAGAGGGCGAGCAGCGTGAGCCCGGCGACTATCGTCGGCAGCGCGAAGGGCAGATCTATTAGCGCGTTGACCACCCCCATTCCCCGGAAACGGTCTCGCACCAGAACCCAGGCTATGAGCGTTCCGCTCACGACGTTCAGGGCCACGACCGCGAGCGAGACCTCGAACGTCAGCCGCAGCGCGGCGACGGCCTCGGGGTTGGTGACGGCCCGCACGAACCCCGAGACTCCCTCCCCGGTCGCCCTCCACACCACCGCCGCGAGCGGGATCAGGACGATCAGACTCAGGTAGATCACGACGGTTCCGCGGGCGGCGTGGCCGCGCGGGGGAGCGGCCACGCCTTTGTCCTGCAACACGCTCATTGGGTCGGCTTCCCGAGCTGGCGGCTGATCTTCGCGAAGATGCCGCTGTTCGGGTCGAAGAACTTCTTCTGGACTTTGTCCCAGCCGCCGAGTCCGAGGTCGTTTATCGTGAAGAGGCCCTCAGGCTTTGGGTACTCGTCCTTGAACCGTGCGAGCACGTTCTTGTCCACGGGGCGATATCCCTCCCTGGCGAAGATTTTCTGCCCTTCCGGGCTGTAGAGGAACCTGACGAACGCCTCGGCCTGCTTCTTGTGCTTGCTGTCCTTGGTGACGGCGATCGGGTTCTGTATGAGTATCGTCTGCTTCGGGATGATGTACTGTACGTCCTCGCCTTCGTGCTGGGCGAGTATGGCTTCGTTCTCGTAGCTGATCAGAACGTCCCCCTCGCCCCCCGTGAACGTCTGCAGCGCCTCCCTGCCGCTCGCGGGTTCGACCGGTACGTGCGAGAAGAGCTTCTTGAGGTAGGCCTCCGCCTCCGCGGGACTCTTGCCCTCCTTGAGCTGCGCTCCATAGGCGGCCATCACGTTCCACCGCGCGCTGCCCGAAGAGAACGGGTTCGGGGTTATCACCTTTACGCCGGGTTTGACCAGGTCGTCCCAACCGTGGATGTGCTTGGGATTGCCCTTCCTGACCACCAGCACGACCACCGAGTCGGTGACCATCCCATGGTAGCGGTTTTTGTCCCAGTCCGGACTCACGGTGCCGGATTGCACCAGCCTCTCCATGTCCGGCGCCAGCGAGAACTCGACCACGTCCGCCGGCTGTCCCGCCGCCACCGCCCGGCTCTGATCCCCGGAGGCACCATAAGAGGTGTGGAAGTCGACCCCCTTACCCACCTCCGTCTTCTGGAACGCCGGGATCAGCTTGTCGTATACCTGTTCCAGGGTGGAGTACCCGACCACGTTTAGCGTCACCTTCCCGCTCCCGCCCCCGCCGCTCCTCGCAGATCCGGAAGCACTCCCCCCGCACCCCGAGAGCACGATCGCGGCGGCGGCCAGAAGCCCAGCCACCAGCACCAGAACCTCGACTTTTCTCAACTTTGCCTCCTTTTTCTGTTAATTTACTTAACAATGTGTGAAAGTATGGCTTCTGGGAGGAAGGCTGTCAAGGACTTTCTGGTGGGGGTCAGGCGGTAATCGTTGGTTCTTTGGGAGAGATCTGGTCGGGGGTGTTCAGTTCGGCGCCAGGAGGAGCGGGGATGGGGCCTTCGAGCAGTGGGTCGTTCGTCTTTCTCATCCAGGAATCCAGGCGGGAGCGCATCTCTTCGAGGACATCCTGACAGGAGGGTACTTGGGCGAGGTTGTTCGATTCGTTCGGGTCGTAGAGCAGGTCGTAGAGGCGCTCTTCGGGTATCAGGGTCTCCGCGAGGCCGTGTGCGAGGAGGAGGTCTTTGCTGGGGCTGTCGTCTATGTTGGCGAGGACGGGGGTGGGATGGGTCGGGTCGAAGCGCCGGATGTATTTCCAGCGGTGGGTTCGGACGCAGCGTTCGGGCTCGTAGGCGACGTGGTAGGTCTTCTCGGCGAAGATGGCTTTGCGGATCTCTCTCACCTCTCGGTGTACCAGGGGCAGGAGGGATTCACCCTGCAGGAACGTTGGGTGGTCGATGCCTGCCAGGTCGCAGATGGTCGGGTAGACGTCTATGTGCGAGACGAGAGCGTCTATGGCCCGACCACCGGTGAAACCGCCCGGACCGCGCAGGATCAGCATCACGCCGAGACCCCGGTCGTAGAGGGTCGCCTTTGCGCCGGGGAAAGGGATGCCGTGGTCCGTCGTGCAGATGACGAGCGTGTTTTCGGCGAGGCCGGTCTCGTCGAGTGCATCGAGCACCGCCCCCACCCCGCGGTCGAGCGAGCTTATGCTCTCGTAGAAGGAGGCCGTGTCCAGGCGGGTCTCCGGGGTATCGGGCAGGTTCGGCGGGGGCAGGACGTAGTTTGCCTCCTTCGGTGAGGAGGGGTTGAAGAACTCACGGTGGGTTTCGAAGAAGCCGACCGAGAGGAAGAAGGGCCTTCCGTGATCCTGGCGGAGGAGCCTCAGGGTGACCGGCACCACGTCGTCGGTGCGGGTTGTAGGGATCTTGAATACCTCGTCGTAGCCTATTATGTCCGGCCTCTTGGATATGTGCTGCTCCCCGATAAGGGCGGACCAGTAGCCGCGCCGGCGCAGGGTGTGGACGATGTGCTGGCTGTAGTCCTTCAGGGAGAAGCCACGGTGGGCGAGCCCGACCATCCCGTTTGAGTGGGCGTACTGACCGGTGAGCAGGCACGCCCGGCTGCCCGAGCAGGTCGGGGCGGCGCAGAACGCATTGCGGAAGATGACGCCCTCCTCCGCGAGGCGCTGGATGTTGGGGGTTCTCACCGGGTGCCCGTAGGGACTCACCCAGCGACCGGTGTCGTGGGAATGTAGGTAGAGTATGTTGGGCGGGGTCCTCAAGGTGCGTCTCTCACTTTTTTCTCCTCATGATAACGTTTTGCCCATTCCTCGGAGAGCTCGTCGGACTGGCGGCGCATCCCGGGCTCTTTCGGTGAGAAGTCTTTGGGAAGGGTGATGCCGACCCCCTCGAGCACCCGCCTTACAGTGCCAGCGTAGTCCTGGACGAACTCTTCGTAGACGACCTCCACCGGCTCGATGCGGCAGCGCTCGAAGAACGCCCGCCAGGCGGCGTTGTGCTCCTCGGCCCGCAGACGCAGGTGGTCGATGGCTGCGAAGCTGTAGCGCAGGGGTACTTGTTTGCGGGTCTGATCTCCCTCCCTGCGCCACTCCCAGCTCTGCAGCGCCCTCCAGAGCGAGATCGCCTGCCGGACGGTGTCTTCCCGGCGGATCCAGACGTATCCCCTCAGGTTCGGGAAGACCGCCGGCGGGATGTCGCAGGGGGCTACGCCCTCACGACCGGCCCGGCGGGCGAGTCGGACGAAGTCCCTGAAGTAGGCCCACATGATCTTGGTGCCAAAGACCCCGTTGTCGGTGGTCCCCCTTTCGAGCGCATTCCGCAGCAGGGCCTCGAAGTCCGGCGGCCGCCAGTGGGGGTCTTTCTCCTCCTGTTTCTCCGCGAACCTCCCCCCGTAGTCACCCAGGATGTCGCGGAACGCGGGGTCGTCGAGGAGCGCCCATACGTCGGGGTCGTTGGAGCGCTGGAAGTAGTCCCGCGGCCGCCGGGGGCGTCCGGTCTCGAGCAGCACCTCGAAGTGCTCCGCCGGCCGACCGGCGATGCCGGTGGAGGTGAGCGCCTCGCACAGCAGCGTGCTGCCGCTCCGGGGGGTTGCGCAGATCATGTAGGAGAGGACGGGTCTGATCATCACAGCACTTCCACCGGGTGGGAGACGACGGCACCGTACAGATAGCCCTGCTCGTTGAAGGGAACCGTCTCCGGCTGCGTCCGGCCGCTCTCGCCGGTAGTGCGTACCCGGATCTCGTGTCGGCCGGGTGTGGCTTCCCACGGGATCCTGAACCGGGCCCACGCCCCTTCGACGTTCGGGCCGTACAGGGCGGCCTGCTGCCAGCTTTTGCCGTCTATCGAGTACTCGACCTTCGCGACCCGCTCTCCCGGCGACCAGGCCCTGCCGGTGATGGTGCGCCGGCCGCGCGGGAGCACGGCGGGCCAGGAGAGCTCCAGGGCGCTCTTGGTCACCTGGGAGGTGACCGGGATCCTTCCTCTGCCATAGTGTCCTCCGGTGAGGACGTATCGTGAGGTGTTCCACGGCGAGAAGAGGGGCTGCAGAGAGACGAAGATGCGCCCGAGCCACTTCACGCTCGCCACCGCGGCCCATCCCGGGACCACCGCGCGCAGCGGGAACCCGTGATCCGCGGGCAGGGGGTCTCCGTTCATCGCGTAGGCCAGTATGGTGTCCTCTTCCAGCGCCTTCCCGATCGGTATCGGGCGGCGCATTCTCACCGCGTCTAGCCCTTCGAGCATCACCTCGCACGCCCCGCTCCTGAGCCCGGCTCGCTCCAGCACCTCTCTCAGGGCCACGCCCCGCCACTCCGCGACCCCGATGGCCCCGAGACGCCACTGCGTACCCGGCGCCTCCCTGCCCTGTTCTTCGGCGAAGAAGACTCGAGCGTTGCCCGCACATTCCAGGGCCCGGACGATGGTCGTCTGGGGCAGGCGCAGCAGGTCGCCGTAGCCGAGCCGCAGCGTGCGTTCGACTCCGGGGCCCTCCACGACGAGGGTCCACCCGAGGGGGTCTATACGCGGGGTGGGGGCGTGGTTGCGCACGAAGAACAGATCGTTCGGGGTGGTATAAGGGCTCTCGGCCATCGCCTCCCACCGGGTCTCGGCGTTGAGCGAGAGATCACCGGTGGGGTCGTCGCCGAGGCGCCTCAGCAGCGGCCGGTGGTCGACGAAGGATTCCTCCGGAAGAGATTTCGCGATCCCGGAGAACGACGTGCCGGGTTCGTTCTCCTCGCGGGTCCTGCTAAACATATACGACCACCTCCTCGCCCTCTAGCGCCACCGGATAGACCCTGAGGCGCATGTCCCGGCGGTGAGGCTCGCACGGAGAGAGGCCGCTGGCCAGGTCGAACTCGAAGTTGTGCCAGGGACATACGATTACGCACCGCTTCGAGCTTACGTGCTCCCCGGTGCGGCTCGCGGTCCACATCCGTTCGACCCTGCCCTTGGAGAGGTCTGCGGCCTCGTGCGGGCAGGTGCTCGAGACGGCGCGATAGGAGCCGTCGTCGAGGCGGGCGAGGGTGACGCTGCGGCTGCCGGCCCTGAAGCGTCTCATCTCACCGGGTGCGAGCTCTTCCCTCGCGCAGAGAACGTAACGCCGCCTGCGCGGCGCCTCCACGCTTCTATAGTCCATAGAACTCCTTCGCGTTGTCGTAGAGGATCCTGCGCCGGATCTCCTTCGGGAAGCTTCCAGGCAGGACATGATAGGGCGAGTCGAAGTCCCAGTGCGGGTAGTCGCTGGAAAACATCAGGAAGTCTTCGGAGCCGATCATCTCGAACATCCGCCACAGATCTTCGGGATCTTCCGGGTACTCCATCGGCTGCGTCGAGAAACGCACCCTTTCCCGGATGTATTCTGAAGGCATCCTCTTCACCCAGGGAACCTCCCGCCGGAGCGAACGGTAGTTGTGGTCGAACCTCCACATGAGGTGCGGAACCCAGGTCCAGCTCGACTCGATCATGGCGACCCTGAGCTCTTCGAAGCGGTCGAAGACGCCGTGGGCGATGAGCCCAATGAGCTGTGACTGCCAGGTCTGAGAGATGGCCGTGTGCCACTCGATGTAATACGTGGGCAACCCTATCGCGGTCTCCGTGGCGTTGGACTGGTGGAACGCCACGGCGAGGCCGTTGCGCTCGGCGGCCTCGAAGATCGGATGGTAGAAGGACCGGCCGAAATGATGGTGTGGCACCGCCGGCAGAATGACCTGCACGAACCTCCGGTCCGACCCCACCCGGTCTATCTCGCGCGCGGCACCCTGCGGGTCCTGCGCCGCGACCGTCACCGACCCGAGCAGCCTCCGGTCCTTGTCCAGCCAGTTCTCTATCAGCCAGTCGTTGTAAGCCGAGGCGAGCGCCCCGGCGAACTCCGGCTGCACCTTCATGTTGGTAGGATGGAACGAGCTGACCAGTATCGCCCGCTCCACCACATACGGATCGAGAAGCTGGCGCCTCATCACCCCCAGATCCGAACCCGCAGGCCTCCCATCGTCCATCACCGCATCAGCCATCGCCACCCCGGCCACCTGCGGATAGGAGTAGGGGAAGGCCGGCTCCTTCCACCCGTCAACCGCAGCCACCCTGCTCCTCCAGGGCTCCGCCAGATACGGTACCAGATCCCGCTCCGAAACCAGCATCTCGTGTACGTCGGTGTCTATCACCGCCGCCTTGCGCGCCCGCCTCCGCTCCTCTAGATCCCTGACCCGGGCCTGCATCACCTCACGCTCCTCTCGTGGTTTTATATGTTTTGTCGATTATAAAAGTTACCAAAGTGGAAAATAAATCAAGGGGTGGGATTTGTCAACTCCCGGGGCTGGGGTCAGCCGGAGCGGAGCCAGAGTTGCATGGGACCGGGGGAGCGGTTGGCCCAGGCGAGGTAGGGGACGAGGGTGAGCCTGTAGGGGCGTCTGTTGGGCGTGGGGAGTCTTCGGGTGCGGTAGAGGCTCCCCCGCCAGCCGGGGTCGAGGGATTCGATGCTGGCTGGGGCGTGCAGCGCCGGCATCCCGGCGAGTTCTGGGTGGGGACCGACGGAGAAGCCCGCGTCTGGTGTGAGGACGACGTCGCGGAGGTCTGCCGCGTCCGGGTTGTCCGCACCTTCAGCGCAGTAGAGGATGGGACCGCGCATGACCGCGACCCTCCCTGTGTTCTCGAGGACGTAGGGGTGGCTCTCGAGGAGGCGCACGGGCATCGGCAGGTGCAGCC
The DNA here is from genome assembly GCF_028617075.1 of Rubrobacter calidifluminis. NCBI lineage: Bacteria > Bacillati > Actinomycetota > Rubrobacteria > Rubrobacterales > Rubrobacteraceae > Rubrobacter > Rubrobacter calidifluminis. The sequence continues at coordinate 79,746 of NZ_JAQKGV010000006.1, forward strand.
TCACGGTGTCGCCGGGACGCCAGCGGCGTTGTATCCCGGCGTAGGAGCCGGGCTTCGCCGGGATGTCTGCTTCAGCCCCGTTCACCTCTATGCGCGCTTCTTCGCACCACGCCGGCACGCGCAGCATGAGCGAGAACTCACCCTCGCCGGAGACCACCTCGACCTCGACATCCCCGTCCCACGGGTAGCCGGTGCGCTGCCTGAGACGGACCTTCGGGCCCTGGAGGTTCGCCTCGCCTTCGGCGTAGAGGTGCACCCATACGGTCCCCTCCGAGGTGCTGTAGAAGTAGCCGGGCAGCGCGGCGAGCGTCCTGGCGATGTTCGGCGGGCAGCAGGCGCACCCGAACCACTCCTGCCGGCGGTGCGTGCCGTCGTCGGCGAGCGGGTTCTGGTAGAAGTAGCGCCGGCCGTCGAGCGAGACGCCCGGCAATACGGCGTTGTATAAGGTGTGTTCGATCAGGTCCGCGTAGCGCGCCTCGCCCGTGATCTGCAGCATCCGCCAGCTCCACATCACGCTGCCTATCGCCGCGCAGCTCTCCGCGTAGGCCCTCTCGTTCGGAAGCTCGTAGTCCTTCCCGAACGCCTCCCCCTCGTAGCGGGAGCCGATCCCGCCGCTCACGTACATCCGTTTCGTTACCATGTTATGCCACAAACGCTCAAGAGCATGAAGGATGTCTTCGTCGCCGGTCTCGGCGTAGACGTCGGCTGCTCCTGCGTTCAGGTAGGTGGCGCGGACGGCGTGGCCGGTTATCTTCTGTTGCTCGCGAAAGGGCAGGTGGTCCTGATGGTATTCACTGCCGCTGACCCTGCCGCGGCCCCGGACGTCGAGGAAGAAGCGGGCCTGTTCGAGGTATCTGTGCTCGCCCGTCTCTCTGAACAGCTCGACGAGGGCCATCTCGATCTCCTCGTGTCCGTCGGCGGTCTCGAGTTTGCCCTCGCTCTGCGGGCCGAAGGTCCCGCAGACGAGGTCTGCGAAGCGGCGAGCCACATCGAGGAGGCGTTCGCTTCCGGTCGCGCGGTGGTGGGCTATGGCCGCCTGGATCAGGTGCCCCCCGCAGTAGAGCTCGTGCAGGTCCCTCAGGTTGGTGAAGCGTTCCCGTTTTCGTTCGAAGGTGAAGTAGGTGTTTATGTAGCCGTCGGGCTCCTGGGCCGCCTCTACCTCGTCGATCGCGCGCTCGACCATCTCCCCGAGTTCCGGATCTGGGTTCGCGGCCAGCGTCCAGGAGGCTGCTTCGAGCCACTTGTACACGTCGGAGTCGGCGAAGTACATCCCGCGGAAGGGAGCCTCAATCCTGCCCGATGCCCGCCGGAAGTTGTCCAGCGTGCCGGAGCTCTCCAGGTGCTCGTACTGCTCCCGCAGCGTCACCTTGCGGTTGATCTCGCGCCGTGGTTCCCAGAATTCGTCCGAGAGACGCACGTCCCCGAGCGGTACGGGGTTGAGGCGGGCGTGTGGGCTGCCGGAGACGTCCACCGTGAAAGAGAGATCGTATCTGGAGTGGTCCAATCTGGTTCTCCGATCCAGGAATTTTCTCTTGCCAGCTCTGTTATATGTGCGAACGGTACCCGGAAGGGCTCTTCTGCTACTTCACGGATCCCAGCGAGAGCCCCTCGGCGAGCCTTCGCTGGGTGGCGGCGAAGAGCACGAGCACCGGGATCGAGGTAACGGTCGCCAGGGCCATCAGCCCGGGCCAGTCTATGCCGTAGGCGGAGACCTGCTGGCTTATCACCGCGCTTATGGGGTAGGCCTCCGGGTTGGTGAGGAAGCTTATCGCGTAGAGGAACTCACCCCAGGCGATGATGAAGATCAGGGTGCCCACCGTCGCTATGCCGTTGCGGGCTAGGGGGAGCAAAATCGTCACGAACGTGCGCAGCCGGCTGGCTCTATCCACCGCCGCGGCTTCCTCCATCACTTCCGGTATCGTCTGGAAGAAGGGCCGCAGGAGGAGGACCGCGAAGGGTATCAGCATCGCGGAGTCCGCGATTATCACCCCGGCGAGGGTGCCGAGCAGGTTCCAGCCCGCCAGCACCTTGTAGAGCGGGATGACCGAGGCGGTGGGCGGGATCATCTGCAGCAGGATCAGGGACCCCAGCCCCACGGGCAAAAGGACCGTCCTGGTGCGCGCGAGCCCGTAGGCCGCGGGCACCCCCAGCGCAAGCGTGAGTGCGGTGGTGCAGACGGCTATGATCCCCGAGTTTAGTGCCGCGTGGGCGAGCGAGGCGTTCAGCACCCGGTGATACGCCGAGGTCGAGGGCGAGAAGACGATACCCGCCGGGTCTGCGAAGATCTCCACGTTGGTCTTGAAAGAGGTGGCAACCAGCCAGTAGAGGGGGAACCCGTAGACGATCAGGAGCACCAGGCTCCCCACCCTGGAACCCCAGGCTGGGACGTGCCGCCAGGTAGACATCAACCGACCTCCTCTCTGTTGGCCCGGATGTAGAGCAGCGCGGTGGCGAGCACCATGACTATCGAGATCACCGCCGTAGCCGCCCCCAGCCCGAACTTGTAGTTCTCGAACGAGAGCCGGTAGCTGAGGTAGGGGAGCGTCGTCGTCGCGGTCCCGGGACCTCCGGAGGTCATCACGTAAATGAAGTCGAAGCTCCTGAAAGCGTAGACAATGGTCAGGACCACGAGTATCAGGAACGTCGAGCGCAACATGGGCAGCGTGATGTGCCGGAAGACCTGCAGACGCGTCGCTCCGTCTATCTGCGCCGCGTCGATGGGGTCGGGAGGAATGTCCAGGATCGCTGCCCGGAAGACCAGCGCCGCGAAGGGTACGACGACCCAGGCGTTGACCACCGCCACGGCCAGAAGCGCCGTGTGGTTCTGCGCCTGCACCAGCCAGGGCACCGGCTGCGCGATCACGTGGAGGTTGGCCAGGACGTAGCTGACCACACCTTCCTTGTCGAGCAAAAACTTCCAGAGGCTCCCCGCCACCACCGGCGGTAGCATCCAGATGAAGACCATCATCCCGAAGACGAAGCGGGAGAACCTCACTTCGAGTCTGCCGGAGCCCCGGGACCGCGGCGTGGAGCTCAGCACGAGTGCCGCCAGAAGCCCGCCCGCGATCCCCACGATCAGGACGACCGCCGTGTAGATCAGGGTGTTTATCAGCGCCTCGATGAACTGTGCTGAGGATATGAGCTGTTTGAACTCGGCGAGCCCTACGAACGGCCAGGTGCGCAGTATGTTGGAGACCGTCACCCGGCTCAGGCTCATGCGGATGAGCTCGATCAGGGGGTAGATCGCCGTCGCGAGTAGAAACAGGGCGGCGGGCACCGCGAAGAGCGTGGGAGAGCTCCTGAGTCTCTGCAGCGGATGTCTTTTGCTTTTCATAGTCTTGGCCGTAATTCAGGTCTTCCTACCCGAGATCTTTCCTGACCTTGCTTACGACGCTCGAGGCCGCCGCTGCTGCGCTCTTCTGCCCGGCTATCACCGCGCTCCAGCCCTGAGCCACGTCGAGCTCGGCGCTGATTATGCCGGCTCCAAACCCGGCTGGCGGGTAGGTCGAACCACCCTTCACCTCGGAGGCAAAGGCTCTGAGGATGGGGTCGTTCTGAATGGCCGGATCTTTGGCTGCATCGGAGCGTGCTGGTATGCTGCCGACGTCCTTGAGCGCGATGATTTGGCCCTCTTTGCTGAGGTAGGTGGCTTTGAGGTACTCCCACGCCAGCCTCGGGTTCTTGGAGAACGCCCCGATGGATTCGGTCTCACCACCAAGGTAGACGCTGCCGCCCTTCGGCCCTTTGGGCATCGGAACCACGCCGTATCTGAACTTCGCACCTTTTATCGTCCCGAGCTGCCAGTTGCCGTTCTCGGCGAACGCCACGTTGCCCACCATGAACCTCTGGAAGGGTTCCGTCTGGTCCCAGCTCGCAGCCTCCTGCGGAACGTACCCCTTTCTGACCCACGACTGGATGAAGCCGAACGCCCCCTTCAAGGCCTGCGCGCTGGGCTTGCCATACGAGAACCCGTACCCGCTCAGCCAGGGATACGCCTGCCACTCTCCCTGGTCGTTGGGCTTGCCGGTCAGCGTCAGCCCCACCTCGCTGTGGGATTTCGTCTTTTCGAGAGCGGCCCCGAGCTCATCAAACGTCCTCGGTGGCTTGACCCCAGCCTTATCCAGGATGTCCTTGTTGTACCAGAGCCCGAGCAGGTTCACGTACCCCTGCACCCCGTAGACTTTGCCAGCGGACTTTTTGACCAGGCTGCTCGGGAACTGCCCCTTGTCGGGGTATGAGGCCCAGAACTTGCTCATATCGTACAGAACCCCGGACTTTACGAACTGTGGGATGCTCGTGCCGTTGTAGACGACCACATCGGGGCCGGATTTGGCGTTGGCCGCCGCTATGACCTTGTTCGTTATCTGATCATAGGGTACGTAGACGTAGTTCACCTTGACGTTCGGATACTGTTTGTTGAACAGCTTGGCGAAGTCGTTTAGTTCCTTTACCTGCGCTTTTACGCTGAAGTAGTGCCAGACGGTCAACGTACCGGACATATTCTTGCTCAGCTTCTGCGAGCTACCCGCGGTGGAACTACTCCCCGACGAACCTCCACCACACGCAGAGGTCCCGAAGAGCATGGCCCCTGCAAACCCCACTCCTCCCTTCCTCAAAAGGTCCCTGCGGCTGATGGCTACTTTGCCGACACCGTCATTGTTCGCCACGATCTCCTCCTCTCGAGTCCCGCCAGATTACAATGCCAACCGATTCGTCGTAGTCTCTGACCGAATTTCCAGCATAAACACCCGCTGCCCGTTTTCCCTGAATTCTCTGCCCGTCACAGCTTTGCATGGCCTGGTACAAGGGTCAACGTGTCGATTTCGTAGAAAAAGGAAACTATTCCGACTCGGAGAAGAGACATCTGGTGAGGGCGGTTTTGGGCCGGGAGATGTTTGTGTGGGGCGGTAAAGGTACGGGCCGGTGCGCATCATCTGCGCACCGGCCGCGGAGAGAGGGATTCTTCTTTTCTAAACCTCGCGGTATTCGATCCCGAGGAGTTCGGCGAAGGTGCGCCAGAGGGAGGCGTGGTGGCCGGGGGTCATCACCTCGTGGTGGGTGCCCCCGGCGGCGAGCCAGCCGTCGAGGCACGCCCTCGCGCCGGTCTTTGGCCGGAAGAAGCCGTAGGGCATCTCCAGGTTGGGGAGGACCTCGCTGTCTATGACCTCGCCCTCAGAGACGACGAGGCGGAAACGCCCGCCGGAGATCGGGGCGAGCGAGGCGATGGTCGCGGGGCCGGGCTGGATGCGGAAGAGGACCGTCGGGGGCGGGCCGAGGCGGCCGATCCCGAGCTCCCGGTGGATGAGGCGGGGTTTCTCGTCGTCTCTCGCGATGCGCCAGTTCCCCTCGCCCATGTGGCTCATCAGGATCGCGTCCCGCTCGTAGTCGAGCGCGTACATCTCGGTGAAGTGGGCGACGTCGGCCAGGATGTGCCCGGCGGAGACGAGCGCCGCGCTGCATGCGTCCCCCTCGGCCCCGTAGCCGTAGCCCTCGGCCATCAGGTTCGACGCGGCGGCGAGCGGCAGCCGCGAGAAGCGGCCGTCCTCCCCGATCGCGTCGAAGTGCGTCGAGTAGGCGCCGAAGCCGCCGGAGTCGAGGATGCTCTTTATCGCGAGCTGCATCCGGGCCGAGTCCTCGCGCTCTTCGGGGGTGAGGTTCTCGTCGATCTCGAAGCGCTCGTCCTCCGCGCGCAGGGCGGCCTTCACCTCCTCCGCCGAAACCCGCTGCATCGCGCGGTGGATGTCGCCGGTGGCGAGGAAGTTTATCTCCGGCCCGAGCTCCCGCAGCATCGTCGTCTCGTCGACGCGGATGTCGCCCATCCCGTTCATCGCGTATCCGAAGATGGCGACCTTCAGGCGTCGCCAGGCGGTGACCGCCGCCGCGGCCCGCGCCCACTCCTCGAAGGCCCGCCCGAACTCCGGCGAGCGCCAGTCGCCGCTCGCCACCCGGAAGGGGACCCCGGCGCGGACCAGCGCGTTCGCCGTGTCCTGGGCCCCGTGCACCCCCTGGTTGTAGGTCATGTCGCCCATGTCCCACTCCGCCGTCACGTGCGGTTCGGGCTGGATGTTGGCGAGCATCACCGGCAGGCGCGTGTTCGCCAGGGCGCGGGTCGCGCGCATCGCGGGGCCGTAGGTGAGCATGACTATCATGATCCCGTCGAGCTTCTCCCGCTCGAAGAGCTCGACTATCTCCTCGATGTCCTCGCGCGAGCGGGCGGGTTTCGGGAAGCGCACATCCGCCGCCCCCGAGAGGTGCGAGGCAACCTCCTGCGCGTAGTTCGCCTGCCGCTCGGTTATGCCCGGGAGCATCTCGTCGTAGAGGGCCTGCATGATCCCGAGCAGCCCTATCCTGGGTCTGGATGTCACCTCGTTCACCTCCGTCTAACTCTTCTTCTGGCCGTACTGCGTGGTGTAGCGTTCGTGCAGCCTCGCGATGTCCTCCTCGGAGAGGGGGATGGGCTCGCCGAGCTGAACAGCGAGGAAGCTCGTCCGGGCCACGTCCTCGCACATGACGGCTGCCTTTATCGCCTCCAGCGGGCTCTTGCCGACGGCGAAGACCCCGTGGTTCTGCATCACGACCGCGGGGGACTCCTGCCCCTTCAGCGTCCGGACGACCTCGCGGCCTATCTCCTCGCCGCCGATCGGGGCGAAGCCGCCGCAGGGGATGGGCCCCCCGAACTCGTCGGCCATCGCGGTCAGGAAGCAGGGGATCTCCCTCCCGACGGCGGCCCAGGCGGTCGCGTAGGGACTGTGGGTGTGCACCACCCCGCCGACATCGGGCATCTCGCGGTAGATGTAGCAGTGGGAGGCGGTGTCCGACGAGGGGTTGTAGTGTCCCTCGATGACGTTCGCCTCCTCGTCGACGACGACCATCGACTCCGGGGTGAGCTCCTCGTACCTGAGGCCGCTCGGCTTTATGACGATGAGCCCGGAGTCCGGGTCGCGCCCGCTCAGGTTGCCGCTCGTCCAGGCGACGAGGCCGTTTCTGGGGAGCTCCTGGTGGAGCCTGGCGACCTCCTCACGCAGTTCTCTCAGCCTCACGCTCTCCTCCCTTGCTCTCGCGCTGGATCTTCTTGAGGCGCTTCATGACGTCGTTCTCGCCGCGCCCGAAGTAGTCGTGCAGCGTCTCGTACTCCCGGTAGAGCGCGTCGTAGACGCGCCGGTTCTCCTCGATGGGCCGGTAGACGTCCTCGTGCACCCGGCTCATGTGCCGCGAGGCCTCGGCGATGTCCCTGTAGACCCCGGCGGCGACGGCAGCGTGCATCGCGCTCCCGAGCGCCGGTCCCTGCTCGCTCGCGATGACGTCGAGCGGGTAGCCGGTCACGTCGGCGTAGATCTGCATCAGGAGCCGGTTCTTCATCAGGCCGCCGGCGATGACCAGCCCGTCCACCGCCACCCCGCTCTGCTTGAAGGTCTCGATGATCTTGCGCGTCCCGTAGGCGGTGGACTCGATGAGCGCCCGGTAGATGTCCGGGGCCCGGGTGGCGAGCGTCGCCCCGACCAGCACGCCGCTCAACCCGGCGTCGACGAGCACCGAGCGGTTGCCGTTCCACCAGTCGAGCGCGAGCAGGCCGTGCTCGCCGGGGCGTTGTTTCGCGGCTTCTTCTTCGAGGTGGCCGTGCAGGTCGATCCCTGTTCTGCGGGCGGCCTCGTGGTACTCGGGCGGGACGGCGTGCCTCACGAACCAGCCGAAGATGTCCCCGACCCCGCTCTGCCCGGCCTCGTAGCCGTAGTATCCGGGGACTATGCCGTCCTCGACCACCCCGCACATCCCCGGCACCTCGACCAGACGATCGCCGAGGACCAGGTGGCAGTTGCTCGTCCCGGCGATGATCACCATCTTCCCCGGCTCTACGACGCCCGCGGCGGGGGCGCAGACGTGGGCGTCGACGTTGCCGACGGCGACCGCGGTGCCTTCCCTGAGCCCGGTCCACCCCGCGGCCTCCGCCGTGAGCCCCCCGGCCCGCGACCCGAGCGGCGAGAGCTCGCGCTTCATCTTCTCGTCCACCACGCCCGCGAGCCCGGGGTGCAGCCCGCCGAGAAACTCGTCGTCCGGGAAGCGCCCGTCCTGGTAGATCGCCTTGTACCCGGCCGTGCAGGTGTTGCGCGTCTCGACCCCGCACAGCCGCCAGACTATCCAGTCGGCCGCCTCGATGATCCGGTCGGCCTCCCGGTAGACCTCCGGGGCTTCCTCCAGGATCTGTAACACCTTGGGTAAGAACCACTCCGAGGAGATCTTGCCGCCGTAGCGGGCGAGCCAGCTCTGACCGGTCCTCCGGGCGAGCTCGTTGACCTCGTCCGCCTGCGGCTGGGAGGCGTGGTGCTTCCAGAGCTTGACCCAGGCGTGGGGCTCGTCCCTCCACTCCGGCAGCGTGCACAGCGGCGTGCCATCTTCCTTCACCGGCAGGATGGTGCAGGAGGTGAAGTCTATCCCGACCCCGACGATGGACGCCGGGTCCACCCCGCTCTCGCGCACGGCCTCGGGAACCGCCCGCCTGAGTACCTCGATGTAATCCTCCGGGTCCTGCAGCGCCCACTCCGGGGGGAGCTCCCTGCCGTCGGGCAGCTCCCGGTCCATCACCCCGTGCGGGTAGGCGCAGACCGCGCTCGCCAGCTCCTCCCCGTCGGAGGTGCGCACCACCACCGCCCGGCCCGATTCGGTCCCGAAGTCCACCCCGACCGTGCAGATGTCCGCCCTCTTGCCTTCGCTCATCTCCTCCTCCTCTCTTCGGCCCCAAGTATACGTGCGGATCGAACGTTTTTGATCGCCCGGGGCGTTGGTTTCTGCTGTGCGCCACCCTTCCCGGCACACCCAACCTTCTCACGTCGGCGGCCGGGGTCAACGTGAGGATGGTGTAGAAAAAGGGTACGATTGCGACCCGGTGGGAAAGGTGCAGAGGCTCAGGCTGGGATCGGGGCTACCGGTGCGGGCGCAGAACGCGGGGCTCTTCGTCTCGCGCGGACGCGGGGTGCACCCGGACCGGGTGCTTGGCTCTTACGAGCTCATCTTCGTGCGCGAGGGGACGCTCTCCATATTCGAGGAGGAGCGGCTCTTCGAGGTGGGGGCGGGACAGTCGCTCGTCCTCTGGCCCGGGAGGCGGCACTACGGGGCCGCACCCTACCCCCCGGATCTCTCCTTCTACTGGATACACTTCGAGGTCCGCGAGGCGGGAGCGGGTGATGGAGGGCTGGAGGTGCCCCAGCACGCCACGGTCGGACGTCCGAACCACCTCGCGGAGCTCTTCCGGCGCTTCCTCGACGACCAGGAGTCGCGGTGGCTGGATTCCGTGCGGGCCGCCCTGCTCCTGATGCTGATGCTCTGCGAGGTCTCCGGGGCCGGCCCCTCAACCCGGACCACCGATGGGAACGCCACGCTCCTCGCCTGCCGGGCCGATTCCTACATCCGCACCCACTTCCACGACCCGGCGCTCTCCACCTCGACGGTGGCGCGAGAGCTCGGATACAACCCGGACTATCTGGGCCGGGCCTACCGGGCCGTCTACGGCCAGACGATGACCGAGGCGATCCACTGGCGGAGGACGCGTCACGCCCGCCGGATGCTCATCGAGAGCGACCACAACGTCGAGGAGATCGCCCGCGAGTGCGGCTTCAAGGACGCGAGGTACTTCCGCAGGATCTTCCGCCGCTACGAGGGGATGAACCCGCTCGCCTTCCGGCGGCTCTACGCGCAGGTGCACGTGAACACCGGCTAGCCCTCTTGCAACCGGATCCTTTCCGTGAAACCATCCCTGTGGTGACGCCTCGCTTCGACACCCACCTCGAAGAGCCGCTCGTGAAGGAGAATCCCTTCCGCGGGGCCGGCCCGGACCCGGAGCCCATCCGCGCCTTCGAGGAGGCGCGCTCCGCCCTGCCCGAACCCGTCTGGGAGGGGAGTGAGGACGTCCTCGCCTGCTACCGGCGGGCGTGGGAGCTCGCCTTCTCCAACCTGCGTACCCCCGAGCCGGCGAGCGGGTTCGTCTCGAGCTTCGTGGACACGGCGTTCAACGAGTGCCTCTTCATGTGGGACTCGGCGTTCATCGTGCTCTTCTGCCGCTACGGGAGGCGCGCCTTCGGCTTCCAGCGCACCCTGGACAACCTCTACGCGAAACAGCACCCCGACGGGTTCATCTGCCGCGAGATCGACACCCACACCGGCGAGGACCGCTTCGAACGTTTCGACCCGGCGAGCACCGGGCCGAACGTGCTGCCGTGGGCCGAGTGGGAGTACTACCGCGACACGGGAGACGTGGAGAGGCTCGCGTGCGTCTTCCCGGCCCTGCTCGCCTACCACCGCTGGACGCGGCGTTTCCGCACCTGGCGTGACGGCTCCCACTGGACCTCGGGGCTCGGCTCCGGGATGGACAACCAGCCGCGCTTCGCCGGCACGCGCGAGGAGCGGCTCTTCACCCACGGCCACCTGGTCTGGGCCGACGCCTGCCTGCAGCAGGCCTTCGCCGCCGGCATCCTGACGGAGATGGCCCGCATCCTCGGTCGTGAAGCCCCGGATCTGCCGGCCGAGAGGGAGCGCCTCGTCCGCTACGCGAACGAGAGGCTCTGGGACGAGCGCAGCGCCTTCTACCACGACGCGCTGCCGGACGGTTCGCTCTCCAATATGAAGAGCGTGGGGGCGTACTGGGCGCTTCTCGCCGGCGCGGTACCGCGGGAGAGGCTGGAGCGGTTCGTCGGACACCTGGAGAACCCGGGAGAGTTCTCGAGGCCGCACCGGGTGCCCTCGCTCTCCGCGGACCACCCGGAGTACCGCGCGGACGGCGGGTACTGGCTCGGCGGGGTCTGGCCTCCGACGAACTACATGCTGCTGCGCGGGCTCGAGAGGGTGGGCCGTTGGGATCTCGCGCACGAGATCGGACGCAACCACCTCGAGAACGTCACCCGCGTCTTCGAGCGCACCGGGACCCTCTGGGAGAACTACGCCCCGGAGCGCGAGGAGCCTGGAAACCCGGCCCGCGACGACTTCGTCGGCTGGAGCGGGCTCGGGCCGGTGGCGGTGCTGCTGGAGCAGGTGCTCGGGCTGCACCCCGACGCCCCCGCGGGGCGTCTTCTCTGGGACGTGCGATTGCTCGAAGAGCACGGCGTACTGCGCTACCCGTTCGGGGCGCGGGGTACGCTAGATCTGCTGTGCAGGGCCCGCTCCTCGCCCCTGGAGGAGCCGCGGATAGAGGCCTCATCCAGCACGCCGCTCGAGCTCGTGGTCCGCTGGGAGGGTAAAGAGAAGACGCTGCACCTCTGAAAAACGCGGTTCGTGAACGGAGGGAGTGCTTTCGAGAGGAGGTTTTGCTGTGGGCGTTCTCCGTGGAGGCGGGAACGACAGGAGGCGGAGGCTGCGCGAGCTGCTCGAGAGCGGCGGGTTGGTGGCGGCGCCGGGGGTGTACGACGCGCTCGGCGCCCGGCTCGTCGAGGAGGCGGGGTTCCCCGCGGTCTACATGACGGGGTTCGGGAGCGCGGCCGCGCTCGGCGGGATGCCGGACGTGGGGCTCCTCACGATGAGCGAGATGGTCGAGAACGCCCGCAGGATCGCGCAGGCCGTGGACATCCCGCTGATCGCTGACGCGGACACCGGGTACGGGAACCCGCTGAACGTCATCCGGGCGGTCAAAAGCTACGAGTCCTCAGGCGTTGCCGCGATCCACATCGAGGATCAGGTCTTCCCCAAGAAGTGCGGGCATCTCTCCGGCAAGCAGGTCGTCCCGGTGGAGGAGATGGTACAGAAAGTCCGGGCCGCAATCTACGCGAGGGAGGATCAGGACTTCGTCATCATCGCGCGTACCGACGCGCGGGCCGTCGAGGGGCTCGGGAGGGCGATTGAACGTGCCCGCGCCTACCGGGAGGCCGGGGCCGACGTGCTGTTCGTCGAGGCGGTCGAGAGCGAGGAGGAGGCTGAGACCGTCGCGCGGGAGCTCGCCGGTACGCCACTGCTCTTCAACTGGGTCGAAGGGGGCAAGACCCCGCCGGTATCCGCGGAATGCCTGGAGGAGATGGGCTACTCGCTCGTCATCTTCCCCATAAGCACCCTGCTCGGGGCGACCCGGGAGATGAGGCGGGTCCTGCGGGAGATCCGGGAGAGGGGGACCCCCAGGGCGCTCTCCGGGGAGTCCCCCTCGTTCTCCGGGTTCGTCGAGTTCATCGGGCTCCCCGAGGTGAGGGAGCTCGAGGGGCGCTTCGGCGGCTAGGGAATCCTCAGAGGACCTCGCGCTGGCGCGGCCTCTCCCCGTAGGGGTGTCCGGTGTGCAGGCGCTCTATCGAGCTTATCGCCTGGATGCGCTCCAGGGCTAAGGTGTCGGCGGCGACGTTAGTCGGGACGCCGTCCCGCCTGGATATGGCGATTATGCTCTTCATCGAGTCGTAGATGCGCTTCACGCGCTGGGTCGCCCGGGCCCGGTTGTAGCCTTCGAGCTCGTCGGCGACGTTTATCAGGCCGCCGGCGTTTATGACGTAGTCGGGGGCGTAGAGGATGCCCCGCCCGGCCAGCTCTTCCCCGTGACGCGGCTCGAGGAGGACGTTGTTCGCGCTCCCGGCGACGATGCGGCAGCGGAGGCGTGGGAGCGTCTCGTCGTTGATCACGGCGCCGAGCGCGCAGGGGGCGAGGATGTCGCAGGGGACCGAGAGGATCTCATCCGGCTCCACCGGCTTGGCGGAGAACTCGGAGATCGCACGCTCTATCGCCGCGTCCTCCACGTCGGTGACGATGAGGTTCGCGCCCTCCTCGTGCAGCAGCCGGCAGAGGTTGTAGCCCACGTGCCCGAGGCCCTGCACGGCGACCGTCAGCCCTTCGAGCGAGGACGATCCGAAGACCTCCTCGGCGCAGGCACGCATCCCCTGCAGCACGCCGAGCGCGGTGAACGGCGAGGGGTCGCCCGAGCCGCCGTGGGTCACGTCCGCGCCGACCACGTGTGAGGTCTCGACCCGGATGTGCGCCATGTCCTCGGTCGATGTGCCCACGTCCTCTGCGACGATGTAGCGGCCGCCGAGCGTCTCTACGTAGCGCCCGAAGGAGCGGAAGAGCGCCTCGGACTTGTCGGTGTGGGGATCCCCGATGATCACGGACTTCCCGCCCCCGAGGTTGAGGCCGCTCGCGGCGGCCTTGTAGGTCATCCCCCTGGCTAGTCGCAGTACGTCTACCAGCGCCTCGTCCTCGCTCGCGTAGGGGTACATCCGGCAGCCGCCGAGCGCGGGTCCGAGCGTCGTGTCGTGTATGGCTATGATCGCCCGCAGCCCCGTCTGCCTGTCGTGGCAGAAGACGACCTGCTCGTAGCGGTGTTCGGAGAGCTCCGCGAAGATCTCCATCTTTCCTCCTTTCCCGAACGCTGTCCGGGAAGAGATTCTACTATCGGCGGGGGAGGGTCGGGCGCGCGGCGCGACGCCTTGCATGCTATCATGCCCGCTCGGATGCATGAGCATGCTCCTTGGATGCGTCGAGGGAGGAGATGGCCGAGCGGGCTTCTGAATTCGAGTGGCGGCTGGAAGGGGAGGAAGCCGAGATCGTCCTCTACGCCCCGGACGATTCGGCGGCCGGGAGGGTACTCCCCGCTGCATCTCTGGAGGGGGGCGAGAGCCCCGTCTACGCGGTCCACTCGGGGGAGGGTTTCGGCTGGGTCCTCGCCGCGCGCTTCGCCGCGCCGGACCTCTTCTCCGCGCCCTCCTGCGGGCTCCTTCTGCGCACCGGCGTGCGCTCCGACAGCCTCGACGTGTCGCCCGGGGATCTCGTGCCCGTGATCCTGCGCCGCCTCTCCGAAGTCGTCCCGCCGCCGCTGAACGCCTCCGCCGCGGGGAGGCTCTGCGAGGCGGGGGCCGCCTTCGCCGCCGAGGAGGGGTTGATCGAGGAGGAGGATCTCGAGGTGTTCGGGCGTTCTGGAGGGGCCCCTGACGCGTTGGGCCGGCGCGCCCTCGCTGCCGCGGAACGGGACTGGGAGGAACCCGCAGCGGTCGACGTCCGGGTGGTCGGGGATGTCTTCGACGCCGAAAGGGCCGAAGAAGTCGGGATCGAGAGGGGAGAGATCATCGTGGTGGTGCGCGCCGGGAGCGGGGACCTCGGGCGTCTCGCCGTTGAAGCGCATCGCGGGCGGATACTGAGCCGCGTGAGGAGCGGCGTCTTCGACGGGCGCGAGGACCTGCCCGCCGCTCCCGCGGACGGGGAGGAGACGTGCGACCTGCTCGCGGCGGTCGGAGCCGCCACCGCCTTCGCCGGGGGACGCGCCGCGCTACGGCTCTGGGCCCTGCGCAGAGCCCTGCGGGAGGATCTGCCGGAGCTGGTGCCCGTCGCCTCGTGGGGCGTTGGGGGGCTGAGAGAGGAAGAGGGCCATCTGGTGCACCGGCGTCATCTCGCCGTCGCAGGCGAGGGGCAGATACTCTGCACCGGCAGGTTCGCGACCGCCTCTCTCGGGGCTATGTTGCGAAGCGCGCCTCCCTTCGGCGTCGCGGAGCGAGAAGGAAAGTGGCCCTGGGAGGAGGCCGGTCTCGTGCAGAGGATCGCGGACCTTGAGCCTACTTCTCCCTGAAGTCTTCCGGGGAGACCCGCTCGACCCACTCCTTGAACTTGTCCACGATCTCCTCTTCTGCGGTCTCCTCCATCGACTCCTCGAAGACCACGGCCGCCTCCTCTATCACCTCGTCTGCCGCGAAGATCTCTGCCCCCGAGCGTACGGCGAGGGCTATGGCGTCCGAAGGCCTGGAGTCTACCTCGACGGTCCGGCCGTCGATCTCGAGCGTGATCGTGGCGTAGAAGGTCGAGTCCTCGAGCTTGGTGACCGTGACGCGCTCCATCCGGGCACCGAGCTCGTTCACGAGGTTGACCGTCAGGTCGTGGGTGAGCGGGCGCGGGAACTCCTGGTTCTGGAGCTTCATGAGGATTGCACGGGCTATGTCCTGCCCGATCCAGATCGGAAGGTAGCGGTTGTCGTTCTCGACCTTGAGGATGACGATCGGAGTGGAGCTGAAAAGGTCCATGTTTATGCCGTAGATGGACATCCTGGTGAAGCCGTCGGCGCTCACTGGCTATGCTCCTCTCAAGCTGCGAAGCCTTGATCTCACACCCAACATCGAGCAGATTTTACTTCCGGCCCCCTTTCTCTTCAATCAGCTTGTCAGCAGGGCCGGGGTGTTGTACATTAGTTGCGCCGATCCTTCGGGCCTGTAGCTCAGCCGGTTAGAGCGCTTCTCTGATAAGGAAGAGGTCCCTGGTTCGAGTCCAGGCAGGCCCACCCCTGAAGTTCCCCGCCCGCGGGTGGCACGGTCTGCGGAGGGCACGGACACGCTCCGTAGCCCCCGTACTTCTGTCGCACAACTCCTCCAGCAGGAGGGGCGCTTTTTAAGGACGAGTTATCCCTCTTTTAACCCGGGTTTCACCTGCTGTCTCCGGCTCAGGCCTATACTCGGTGAGGCCGTTGCGAGGACGAGGAGGGTTAATGAGGGCCGTAGGCGTAAACCTCGAGGGCGTGTTCATGGTGGGATGTGAGGAACTCTCGGATGCCGCGAGAGAGCTCTGGAAGACCGGTCCGGACTTCATCGAGGTCGCGCCGCACCTGCTCGGGGTTATTCTCGGCGGTCGGCTGGATGGGGCCAGGGTAAGAGAGGTGCACCGGGTGCTCCTCGAGGCGGGGCCGTCCTATACCGTGCACGCTCCGCACAGGATCAACCTCATGACCCCCGACCCGGCGGAGCGCGGGCTTTACCTTGAGGTTTTGAAATCCAGCGTGAGGTTCGCCTCCGAGATCGGAGCCCGGGTCGTGGTGTGCCACGCCGGGTTGCGCAGGAACGCGCGCGACGCCGGCGTGGGCATCGAGGAACAGCTCGAAGGCGAGCGGCGCGCGCTCGCCGAAGCTGGAGATCTAGCCCAGAGTCTCCGGGTCAACATAGCTGTCGAGAATTCTTATCCGGAGCCTTCGGTGCTGCGCGGTGAGCTCTACGCCTACGCGGCGCGTCCCTCCGCGCTCGCGGCCCAGCTGGCCGTCCTCGATCACCCGGCTGTTGGCATGTGCCTGGACGTCGGGCACGCCGCGATCGCCGCGGGTGCCTGCGGATTCGACCTCGTGGAGGAGTGCCGGGCCGCCGCACCGGTCGTACGCCACGTACACCTGCACGACAACCTCGGTGTGCCCGATTACCACGCCGAACCCCTCGTCTCGGAGCGCTGGGCCATGGGGTGCGGGGATCTCCACCTTCCGCCGGGCATGGGTGGGTTGCCGCTCGCGGAGATCTTGCGTGCTCTGGAACCGTGCGGGGGAGGCGCCGCTTGCTGCCTCGAACTCTCACCGCCCGTACGCCGGGGCATACCGCAGGCGCTCGACCGCGCACGCAAGCTCCTGGAGGGCATGGCCGTACCTGCCGCCGGCTGAGGGCGGACCCGGGGTTTCTCCTCCGGGGTTACGAAACGGCCCCGCTGGTTGAAGAACGTTAAAGAACGGTGCCGCGTCGACCGACAAACGGTATGTGACCGAACGCGACGCTTCTGCAGAGACAGCAGTAAAGAGAACCGGGAAGAGGCGGCGCGGGCTCGTCCACGTCCTGGCGGCCTTCACGCTTGTATCCGCGCTGCAGTTTGCCTTCGGGATGTGGATGGATGGCCGGGGATTTCTTTGGGGGGACGCCCTCAGCCGGGCTACGAGCGCGCTACTGGCGCTCTACGGCACGGATCCTCACCTGGCCGCCATAGGCTTCGTCTGGATGCCACTGCCCACGCTCGTGGAGCTCGCCTGGGTCTCGATATATCCGCTGTGGCCCGGGGTCGTCTCGAGTGGTTTCGCCTCCACCCTGACGACGGCGCTGTGTGGAGGGTGTACGGCGGCGCTGCTCATGGCGGCCTCCCGGAGGTTTGGGATCCGTCCATTCATCGGGTGGGCGTTCGTGCTCGTGGTCTGCCTGGATCCCATGCTCTTCCTTTTCGCCTCCAACGGTATGAGCGAGGGGGTCGCCGCCCCTTTTCTGATCGGCGCCACCGTCTGTATCGCGCTGTTCTGGCATACCGGGCAGCGCAGGTATGTGGCGATGGCCGCGCTCGCGCTCGCCCTGGGCTTCGCCTCCCTCTACCAGGCGGTACAGTATGGCGGCGCCCTTCTGTTGGTGCTGGCGCTCGGCATCCTGTACGGCGACGAGGCCAGACCCTCGACCCCGCAGGGGCGGTGGCGGGCGCTGGAGGCGCTGGGGTTGCTTCTCATCGTCCCGAGCGTCTACGTGGGCTTTGTGTGGGTGGTGGCGAACTGGACGATAATGGGCGACCCATTATATTTCGCGCACAGCCAGTACTCGAATCAGGGGGTGGTGAGCGCATACGCGGGGGCCCGGCTCGCAGCCAGGGCCTCCGGGGACCTCTGGTCGTCTGTGCTCTACGTCGGGGAGCGTACCGCTCCCTTCCTGATCCCCGCTGTTTTCCTCGTTGTGATCCGGGTACTCGAGGGAAGGTTCAGGGGCCCGGGCACCCTCGCAATAATCCTGCTCGCGCTGAGCGTGCCGCTCGGAATGATGGTGCCGCAGGTCTACTCTGGCAGTTCTTTCGGGTGGCTGCGCTACTTCATGTATCCGCTGTTCGCGGCGGCTGGATGGGGCCTGTACGAAATCGCATCCGGGAGGAAGAGGCTGCTGAGCTGCGTGCTGGTCCTTGCGGGGTGGGTCGCCGCCTTCCCGGCTGTGCTGTGGGCGATGGAAACCCCTTCCATCGGTCAGGACGAACATCCGGTCATCCGCGCCCTGACTACCGGGGAGGACGCCTCTCAGGTGGGGTTCACGAACTACCTGGAGGATGAGGCTCCCGTCGCACGCTACGTCGAGGATCGAGTCATGCGGAGGGGAGCCGTTGTCGCCGTGGATGCGTTGCAGGGATGGCCCCTGGCCGCCCAGATGGATCCTGCAGACCTGGGTCACCTGCTGATCCTCACCCCGGACAGGAGGTTCCAGCGGGCGGTAGCCGAACCGGAGAGGTACCACGTCTCCTATCTCCTCGTGCCCGACCCCCGGAAATACCGGGGGGATCTCATAAACCAGACCTACCCGAGCCTTTGGGAGGGGAGACAGCCGGGGTTCGAGCTGGTTGAGAAGTTCCCCGAGACGATGCAGGGCTGGCGGCTGTACCGGGTTGAGGAGGGTGGGGCGTGATCCGGACGGGCTTCTCTAGGAGGGCTGCTCCCCGACGTTCTCAAAGTGCAGCCCGTGTTCGGTCTTCTGCCAGTAGTGCGGGCGGACGATCAGCTCATAGAGCGCCATATACCCCGCAATGCTCATGAGCAACCAGTAGATCGGGATCAGCAGCGTGTAGGGCGAGAGGTCGTCCTCTCCCTTGGCCACTGTTCCCATAAGGCCCAGGAAGATGAAGAAGAAGTTCCCGATGAGGAGGCTCGCGAGTGCCAGATAGTAGACCGGACCGGGGAACAGCGCGGGAATCCAGCCTGGCCTGAGTAGTATCCAGAGCGCGAGAAGGAGCCAGAAAACGGGCGAGACCAGGACGGTGTAGATCAGGCCACCCACCGTCGCGAGCAGGTGCAGGGTGTTCTTCGCACCGACTTCCCGGCAGAGCCTGACCGGATGTCGGGTGTGGACGAGGAAGGTCTGCATGTAGCCCTTGATCCAGCGCGAACGCTGCCGGAGCCAGTTCTTCAGCTTGCTGTTGGCCTCCTCGTAGGTGGTGGAGTCGAGCATCCTGGTGGTTTTACCCATCCTGGCGAGTCGGATGCCGAGGTCGGCGTCCTCGGTGACGTTGTAGGGGTCCCAGCTCATCGTGTCTTTGAGCACGTCCGCCCGGAAGTGATTCGAGGTGCCGCCCAGCGGTATGGGTGCCTCCATCCTGTGCAAACCGGGCAGGAACATCTCGAACCATGCGGCGTACTCCAGCGAGAACCACCGGGTCAGGATGTTCTGGCGTGGGTTGTAGTAGTTGAGCTTGGCCTGTATACAGGCCACCTCTTCGCCGCAGTGTTCGAATCCCCACGCCGCCGCCTTGAGTTGTTTCGGGTCCGGCTGGTCCTCGGCGTCGTAGATGGTGATGAGCTCACCCCGGGCGTACAGCAGACCGTAGAGCATCGCCTTGGGTTTGGTTCTGGGTTCGCCCGGTGGTACCTTGAGGACCCGCAGCCAGCCCGGCCGCGCACCCTTTTTCGGGACCGCGACCGGCCCGGACGACTCCGGAACCTGGAGCATCCTGAGCCACCCCGGTTTGTCAACCTCTTCGACTGCCGAGAGGGTCTGTTCGTCGTCCTCCTCGACCAGCAGCAACCCGTCGAGCTTGTGTTTTGGATAGTCCAGCCGAGAGAGTGCCTCGAAGAGCGAGCGCAGCGTGGAGGGCTTCTCTTTGTAGACCGGCAGTAGCAGCGTGTAGACAGGGAGTGTACGTTCGTCCAGGGAAGCGAGATCCTCTTCGGTAGGGCTCAGGCTCGATCCGGAACGCCAGCCCTGCCAGGCCGTGTACATCCGATAGGCGCCGTAGGCGACGTAGAGCAGGGTGCCGATCGCCGCGAGCGTCGCGGCCACGGTGGCGGGGAGCAGGATGATACAGCCCACCAGCGCGGCGAGGATCAGGACCGCCCCCGCCAGCTGGAATCGAGAGAGTCGGTTGCCGAAGGCGGAGAAATGGGGCGTGCGCTCGAGCAGGCTGGCGACGACCTCGTCCACGTCGCTCCTCGCGTACAGGGCGCTCAGCAACGCCTCTATGGTCTCCGTGTCGGCGAGCTTCGGCTCGATGGGCCTCCGGAGATAATCCCTTACCGCCGCGACCTTCTCTGACGACGGATCCGCAAAAGCGACGGGGATGGAGCCCCGGGCTTCGCCGCGGAGAGCCACCGCACGATTCCTGCGTGCCAGTTCCGGGGGGAGCAGGGGAGCGGGACGCTCGGCTGGCGATGTGGAGGGCAGGCCGAGCTGCTCTGAGAGGACATCTATCAGGGTCCTCGAATCGATAGCACCCTCCGCGAGCAGTATCTCCCCGAGTCTTCCTCCGCTGCGGCGCTGTTCTCGTAGTGCCAGCAGCAGGTCTTCCTCCCCGATTGCCCCCCGGTCGATAAGCAGCCTCCCCAGACGGCGAAACTTCCGGGCTTCGTCTTCGGCGGGGGGGAAGGCCGCCGTGAGCAGGGCGTCTATCTCCCTGCCGGGGGCGAGTCGGAGGGGCCTGCTGGAGAGCGCGCCTCCCGGGAGCGGGCCGAATGGATCCGCTAGGACCACCTCACCGGACGCGAGCGGGGCCCAGCGCCG
This sequence comes from Rubrobacter calidifluminis, assembly GCF_028617075.1. Lineage (NCBI taxonomy): Bacteria > Bacillati > Actinomycetota > Rubrobacteria > Rubrobacterales > Rubrobacteraceae > Rubrobacter > Rubrobacter calidifluminis. Next base: position 99,932 of record NZ_JAQKGV010000006.1, read on the forward strand.
GGCTTTGAGCAGCTCCGGTCCCGCGAGACGTGCTGCTTCCAGGTCGAGTTCGCCCCCCTCAAGCGGCCTGCCAAGCGGGGGAATCCCCGAGGCTTCCGAGAGCACTTCCACCGCGCCGGCGGGACCCAGCTCCTCGATTACCAGCCAGGAAGGATATCCGAGCTCCAGCCTCCTCCTGGCCCGCTCCACGTCACGTATGATCCCACGTTCGATGAGTCCCTCGATTAGCTCCCGCACGCTCTCCCTCAAGACCTGCTTCAGCTCCTTCTCGAAGATCTGGAATGGTTGTTCCTTTGATCGGCACGGAGGGCGAAAACTTTAGTGATGAGGGTTATGGAAAAGCCCCTCCTCTGAATGGGAGGGGCTTGGATGCAATGGTGACGCGGATGGTACGAAAAGAAAGGGTTTGCCGGCCCGGATGCCGGCTTCAGAGGCGGTTGCTGCGCCCGCGCACCCGCTCCTGGATCTCTTCAACGTCGAGCTCACCTTCGAGGAACCTGCCCACTAGATATCCCACTATGCCCAGGATGATCGCCACCACGGTGATCCCGACCCCGAGCGTGCTGCCTACTATCACGAGCCCCACACCGATTATCGCTCCCCACTCCCTGTAGCTGAAGGAACTCAAAGTCTCGTTCTCCTTTCTCTTTAGCTGGTCTTCCGGCTTCTACCTGACAGAGCGTTTCTCGGAAGGCTCGAGCGTCCGCTTCACTATCACCTCTACCTCGTCCGCCCGCACCCTCTGTTTCTGGTACTCCTGCCTGATCTTCTCCTTTACTTTCTGCGCCAGGTTGGAGAGGTTCGTTCCGGAGGGAGCTTCTATGACGCAGCGTACCCGGTTGACTTCGTCCCCGCTTCGCAGGGTGATGTTTGCCGAAAGGGCTCCGGCCTCCAGTGCGGCACCCTCGGCGAGCGCCCTCAGGGCACGTGGTTGGATGCGCACCTCTTTGCCTGGGGTATCTTCTATTATCACGTCGTCGGGACGCTTTATCCTGGGCAGGATCTCGGCCAGAAACAGCACGAAGAAGATCACCGCGGCCACGATTCCCCCCACTCCGTAGGCGCTCTTCGCGCTCTGTATGGACGAGATGGAGAGCTTCCCCAAAGCGTTGACCGCCGCCTGGTAGTCGAAGTAGGAGCTTATCTGACTCTGAGGTATCACACCATAGCCGATGAGGAGCAGGAGCACGGGGATGATTATGATTATCAGGGCGAATATGATCAGAACCAGCCGGTTGAAGAAGTTCACCGCCCTACCTCACCCTCCTTCTCACGCTACGGGGGTCGGTCTCCTTGAGGTCGATCTTCACCCCGTTCGCCACCTTCTGTGGGTAGCCGAGCGCACGGATCTTCTCCCTGACCTTCCTCCCGAGCGTGTTCTTGAGCTCAGTGGGATTCGCCGCGCCTTCACGCATCTTAGCCTCCACCCTGACCTTCGCGCCGCCTCCGCGCCTGGGCTTCACGCTCGCGGAGGACTCGAGCACCCTGCCGTCTTCTTCGACGGCTTCGACCAGCTCATCTTCCAGAGCGGAGCGGCTGGTGTAGAGTCCCTGCCCCACCCTCAGGTAGCGCGGTCTCGGCGGCTTGAGCTCGGCGAAGAGCAGCAGCAGCCCTATAAGGGCGATGACCACGAGTACGACCGTCTCGAGCACCGTGGGACTCTGCCCGCCCACGTCTCGGACGAAAGCCTTCAGCCCGGAGTAGAAGGGTGTCCCGGAGAGGGGCCCCTTCAGCGGTATCTCGGAGAGGTTGTACCCGAAGAGCCCGAAGCAGTAGATGAAGAGGAAGGCGCCGCAGAACGTGAGTGCCGCGAAGACTAGTGCCATGAGGACGCGGTTGAATATTCTCATCCCTCCACGACCTCCTCCACGTCGTCTATGACGACGCTCACCTCGCGGCGGCCGTTCCCGACCCGCCGGGATACCTCGTCCTTGACCTCTCGCCCGAGTTCGGGTAGGGACTTCGGCGGCGGGTAACCGGCGACCACGTGTACTTCTAGCTCCCCACCGCTGCCGACTACGACGCCGACGACTTTGTCGTTGGCCCCGTAGGTCGCCGCCTCGGCATAGACTCCGCTACCGAGGCGCACGACGCCCTCCACGGCGAGGGCGGCCTCCGAGGCCGCCCTCGCCACACGAAGGGCATCATCTCCGGCAGGAAACGCTCCCCCGTGTCGCTCTTCGTTGTTCGTTGTCTCGGACACCCTGGAGAACCTACTGCACTCTGCCGCCGCGGCCCTGCTCTATCTGACGGCGATCCTCCTCGCCTTCGTCCTCACCCGGGAAGTAGATGTCGTCAACCTCTATGTTGACCTCCTTGACCTTAAGCCCAACAAGGCTCTCTATGCGGCTTATGACGTTCCTTCTCACAGCCTCGGCAAGCTGCGGTATCGGCTTGCCATACTCGGTGGTCATCTTCAGATCCACCGCCGTCTCCTCCTGGCCCACCTCAACGGAAACCCCCCGCGTCTGACCGCTGACTCCAGGGACGTTGCCGATGAGGTTGCCAACGGCTCCTGCAGCACCACCACTGCCCATCCTCACGCCGTCTATCTCCTGGGCGGCGATGCCGGCTATCCTGGCTACCACGTTGTCCTCTATCCTGGTCGAGCCCCGGCCGCTCTGCAGCCCACCCGACTGCTGCTGGCTCTGCCTGTTCCTCTCTCGCTGCTCGGTCATCTTCCCTCCTTGTGAGCTTTTTCTTTCCGCCGGATTCGTCTCTTTGTACGGTGCTACTTCCCGAACTTCTCCTTTACGTCGCCCTTCTTCTCCTTGAGCTCACCTTCCTTCTGCTCGGCCTTGCCCTCGCTCTTCTTGGCCTCGTCGCCCGTCACGGCCCCGGCCGCCTCCTTGAGCTTGCCCTTGGCCTTGTCCACAAGACCCTCCACCTTGTCGCGCTGGCTGTCGCTGGCCATCAGTCTCTCCTTTCGTTGCTCTATCGGCAAATTTTTATATCCTCAACCGTTTCAAGGATGAAGCAGTATATACCCCGACATTGTTTTTACTAACTTCTTGGATGTCACTTCATTTTAAAAGTGTCTTCTTGTCACCCCCATCATCTCGCTGTCGTCGTTCGGAGGTATCAGCGCCTGCGGCTGGAATAGCCCCTGTTGCCGGCCACCAGCCGGTAGATCACGAGCAGTACCACCGCTCCTATCACCGAGACGATCACCGAGGCCACGTTCACCCCGCTCACCCCGGGACCGCCCAGAGCACCGACTATCGCCCCTCCTACGATCGCCCCGACGATGCCGATCACGACAGTAACCACCAGCCCGCCGGGATCCCTGCCGGGCATGATCCACTTCGCTATGGCGCCGGCTATGAGCCCCAGCACTATCCAGGATATGATGCCCAAGAGAAGTTCTGCACCTCCTCGTCTTTCGTTTTCGTTTTCCATCCCATATGACAGGGCATCTCCGGCTGGCGTTACACCTGGGAGCAAAATTTCGTTTGCGGGTTTGATCCAGACGCCGGTCCGGGCGTAATGAAATGTGTGTGATGGTTGTCATCTCCAGAAGAGGGATTCTGTCACCGGGATCTCCCGGCCGGTTCACAGGCGAATCTTTCTGGAATGGAAGGGGTGTTCTGTTTGGAGTTACCTCATGGTTACAGAGCCGACATGAGCGACCCGGACGTCATCCTGCTCCTGGCGGAGGATGGGCATGTCGTCGGGCGGTTCTCCGCGCTCGGTGCCAGCATGGAAGAGATAGGGCGCGCCGCTTGGGAGGATTTCTTTATGCGCTCCGACGAGATAGGGTGCAGCAACGAAAGCTCTCCGCACGACGAGCATGGAGGAGGGTGATGGAGGGAGGATTTGGGCACCTTTACAGAGGCCTGACGTTGCCGCATGTGGCAACATACCGCCAGCCGATCGGGAAACGTTCGTCATCCGGTAACGTGAGAAGGGTCAGAGCTGTCTAATACCGGTGATACAAAGTTAAGTGACCATGCACTTGTGGCGCGCACGCTCTCTGGAGACAGAGGGGCTTTCACCCGGCTCCTCAGGCGCCACGAGAAGGCGGTTTACAGGGTCTGCTACAGGGTGCTCGGAGACCCGGAGGATGCAAAAGACGCGACCCAGGAGGCTTTCATCCGGGCGTACGAGAAACTGGACAGCTTCGAGGGGCGCAGCGCTTTCCGCACGTGGCTGCTGCGCGTGGCATTGAACGTGAGCCTGAACATTAACAAGAAAAACAGGAGAGAGCGGGCGCAGCAGCTGCCATCGGAAGAGCGGCTGCTCGGGGTGGATCCCGCCCCCGGACCCGAGCAGAGTGCGGTGAGCTCCGAGCAACTCGAGCAGCTGCACCAGGCTCTATCCCACCTCGATGACAACCACCGGGCTGCCGTGGTTCTGAGAGATCTCGAAGGGCTCTCGTACGCCGAGATCTCGCAGGTGCTCGACGTGGCGGAGGGCACGGCGCGGGTCTGGGCCTTCAGGGGTCGGGCGAAGCTGAAGGATCTCATAAGCCCATGAAAGAGGAGGAAATCTACGAGATGATCCCTTCATATCTCGCTGGGGAGCTCTCGGAGGAGGAGGCCAGGATGGTCGAGCGGGCGCTCGAGAGTTCCCGGTGGCTCAGGCATGAACTGGAACGCTACGAGAGGCTGTTCGTTCTGCTCTCTGCAGCGGCGGCGCAGGAGATAGAGCCTCCCTGGGACCTGGAGGTGCGCATCAGGGCCCAGGTGGCCATGAGAGCCTACCTCAAGGCAGCCTTCGAGATAGTCGAAGGACTTGCAGGAAACTACGGACGTGCACTTATCTATTACCTTGGGCTCTCATGAGATGAGGAGGTAAAGTTGAACGAAGCGGGATCTACCCTTCTGGCCTACATACCGCACGTCCTCGGTGCGCTGGCGATCCTCGTGGCCGGGATCGTGCTCGGCACCCTGGCGAGGGGTGGCTCGAGGGTGGTGCTCGAAAAGCTGAGCTTCGATGACGCCTGTGAACGGGTCGGTATAAGCTCGATCATGCGCGAGGGCGGCGTAAGGCGTACTCCCAGCCAGCTCGTCGCCCTGATCATCTTCTACGCCATAATCCTCATAGCGGTCCTCGCTGCCCTTGGGCCGCTCGGTTTGGACTTCCTCGCCACCACGCTCAACAAACTGCTCCTGTACGCACCGAAGGCACTCGCTGCGGTCCTGATACTCTTCCTGGGAACCTCCGCCTCGGGGCTTCTGGCCGAGCTCACCGCCCGGGGACTGCAGAGCGCGGGGGTGAGGCGTACCGGGGCGCTCTCCGGCATAGTGCGCGTCGGGGTGGTGACGGTCGCAGTAATCCTGGCCGCCGCGATGCTCGGGATAAACGTTTCCATCCTCATAGCCATAGCCGTGGTCGTCCTCGGCAGCGTGGGGCTTACTGCGTCTCTGGCCTTCGGACTTGGGCTGAGAGACCTGTCTCGCAACATAGCGGCAAGCCGCTACATCTCCGAGAGGATCGCAGAGGGAGAGGAGGTGGTCTTGGATACCGTCCGCGGCAGGGTCGAGAGCATAGGGTTCGCGACTACCACCATACGCAACGTCAGAGAGGGGGTCGTGTACGTCATACCCAACGCCCGATTCATGGAACACGTCGTGCTCAAGCGGATCGAAGCTCCCGACGGCGAGAGTGAGCAGGAGATATGACACCGACCCGTGATTTGTCCACCTGGACAGTTGAAACATTCCGTTTTTTGCACCTAAAATTCAAACAAAGAAAAACCAGATACGAGGGGGCCGCCTGGCTCGGGTCGGATGGTCCCCGGATTGCAGGTAGAGGCGTAGAGCCCCGCTTCCCGTACGTGGGCACCTGGGACGGGGGGAGCCAGTGGTGCAACCGGCTACCTGGAACGTGCGGTGTGGTTCCAGGTGGTCTTTGTTTTGGACGAAGAGGGGGAGGTGATCGGATAGCGCGTGGAGCGATCATGCCGGTGAGAGACTGGGTCGCAATGGCATATCCCGGGTAAATCGGAGACGGCAAGAGTATGCGAAGGGAGGGGAGATCCTCGTGTCCGTAACCAGAGGGATGCATGTGAAGGTTTTGTGCGTGGCGGTTCTGGCCGGGCTACTGGTACTCGGGCTGTGGGCCAGGGGGGCTTATGCTGACTCGGGTAGCGTGACCGTCACCGCATCGAACGCCGCCAAATTCAGCCTCTCGCTCTCGACCAACTCGGTCGACTTTGGGAACGTGGACCCGAGCGGTGCGCCCTCCAACCAGCAGGATGTCACCGCCTATGTCGATGGGGCTAACGGAGCCTACTACGTGAAGTCGATCTCGGGGTACGCAGAGACGGTGAAGGTGAGCTCCAACGCACCCTGGAGCGGGTCGGTCTCCGCAGCGGAGAACACCGGAACCTCCGGGATGAAGATAGCCAGCGGGAGCCTGAGGTGGGCTCTTGGGGACATAAGCAGCCTGGCTCAGGCGCAGGGTGCGACGCCCTTCAGCACCACGCCGGACACCAGTGTTTTCAACACGGCGAGCTCCTGCTCGAGCGGGGCGACGCTGCAGGCGGGCAGCTGCACCTACAACTTTGACTATGCGCTGAGGGTTCTGTGGACCAACGCTCCCGGCACCTTCAGTTCCGTCGTTACCTACACTGTGACGACCAGATAGGCAGACCTCCTCTCAGATCGCCCTTCGCCGGGCGGAGGGCACTATGCGTTGCGAGAGCAGCGCCATCGTCCCGAGCAGGGCTATGACCAGACCCATGGGCAGCGCCGTGTGTGCGCCGCCTATACCCACGAGCGGTGCCGCGAGTGCCCCCACCGCGAACTGAAAGACGCCGAGCAGGGCAGATGCCGTTCCCGCCTCGTGCGGGTGGTTGGTGAGGGCGAGCGCCGTGGCGTTGGGCATCACGAATCCCAGGCTGCAAACGACCACGAAGAGGCATGCGAGCACGGCCACCATCCCCAGCCTCCCCGAGGCCACCACCGCGAGCAGCCCGACACCTCCAGACGCGGCGGCCGAGAGCCCGAATGTCAACAGCCGCTCCGGAGCCACCCTCCCGACTATCCTGCCGTTGAGCTGGTTGGTCAGCGCGAGACCGAGGGCGTTGATGCCGAAGAGCAGGCTGAAGGTCTGGGGAGAAACCCCGTAGATGTCCTGCAGCACGAAGGGGGAGCCGGAGATGTAGGCGAACATCGCGGCGAAACCGAGCCCACACCCCATGGCTCTACCAACGAAGGCGCGGTCTGAGACCAGGGTACGCAGAGCACCGACCGTCTCCGTCCTGATGCTCCCTGGTCTGCGCCTCTCAGCCGGAAGCGTCTCCGGTAGGCGGCTCGCCGCGGCGAGCAACGCGAATCCTATCCCGGCCAGAACGACGAAGACCAGCCGCCAGCTGGCGATGCGCAGTATCTGCCCCCCGATCAGAGGGGCCAGTATGGGGGCCAACCCGTTGACGAGCATCAGCGTGGAGAACATCCTCGCCGCCTCGACCCCGGACCTCAGATCCCGCACCATCGCACGGGCGATCACGATGCCCGCGGCTCCTCCTATCCCCTGCACGAACCTCATGGCTATCAACACATACACCGAAGGCGCCACCAGACACAGCACAGAGGCGACGGCGTAGAGTGCAACCCCGAAGAGAAGCGGCCGCTTGCGTCCCAGGGCGTCGCTCGCAGGCCCCGCATACATCTGCCCCAACGCCAGACCGGCCAGACACGCCGTAAGCGTGAGCTGGGTGAGCGAAGCGGTGCTCCCAAACGAACGTGTCATCGAGGGCAGGGCGGGCAGGTACATGTCGATCGAAAGCGGACCGAAGGCTGAGAGTGCCCCGAGCGTCACCACGATGCCGCCCGCCCTCGGACTCAGCCCTCCCTTGCCTCCTGACCGTCTTCCTGACACGAAAGGGATTTTGCTCCGGTACTCCTCCGGTGCGCAAGCTCGGAGAGAGGCATCTTTCACCGCAGAGACGACATCATCTTGTACCGAACCATGATCGTAGTTGACAACCTCCCCAACCCGGAGTAAGATCTTTGACGATTTTGTCAATCTAAAAAGTAGATTTAATGGCCAACGCTGACGAGGAGGTTTGCGGCAAGGCTGGAGGAAGAAGGGAGTGGCCTGAGCCGATTTGCCGGGTTCGGGCAGGCCACTCTAGAGCGAGACAAAGGAGGTATCCCCTGTCTGCAACGAAGATTATATACGGGCTCTGGTCCGACCGGCAAGATGTATGCCGGGACGGGGGGGCGCAGTTGGGCTCTCTTGTGATCCCGGGAGGTGTTTCGTGAGCCGGGGTGGGGAGCGTGAGGCGGTCACGGCGTCTGACATCAGGCTGGTAAGGAAGAAGACCGGTGCCGGGACCATTGATTGCAGGAAGGCGCTCGAGGCTATGGGAGGAGACGTCGAAAAGGCCGTCGAGTACCTGAAGGAGCGAGGTATCGGGGGACCGAAGAGGATCTGGACCTGAGCCTCGTTCAGTGGATACGAGGAGGGAGGAATCAATGCCGCCTGTCTATCCCAGGCTTTTGCCCAACGACGAGAATCCGCTGCCCGAGGCGGAATGGTGGCGGAAGAGCGATGAGGGAGAGGTGCAGTTCGCTTACTGGGTTCCCAACGTCTCGGGTGGGCTCGTGATCACCACGCTGCCCATGCAGACCGAGTGGGACAGAGATGCCAATGTCAGATATGCGAGGGTGGCGGAGCGGAACGGGTTTGCGGCCGCGCTGGCGCAGACCCGCTGGTTCGCCAGTTATGGTGCCGACCACCAGCACGAGGCTTTCGTCATCTCCTCGCAGATCCTCGCGCATACCGAGCGGCTGCATTTGATCACCGCGGTACATCCCGGGCTCTGGCATCCGGCGGTCGTGGCGAAGATGCAGGCCTCGCTGGACGTAGTGAGCGAGGGGCGCACCGCTATCAACGTGGTAAGCGGGTGGTTCAAGAGTGAGTTCACCGGTTATGGGGAGCCCTGGCTCGAGCACGACGAGCGCTACCGGCGTTCGGAGGAGTTCGTCCGGGTGGTGAAGGGCATGTGGGCTGAGGAGACGTTCAGCTTCTATGGAGCCTTTTACACGATAGACGAGGCGCCGCTGTTGCCCAAGCCTGTGCATCGCATCCCCGTTTTCCAGGGGGGCAACTCTAAGGCCGCGAGAGAGATGGCCGGGCGTGTCTCCGACGTTCTGTTCATGAACGGCAACACCAACCAGGGCTTTCGGCAGATCATCTCCGATGCCAGAGAGGCGGCACGGCGCGCCGGGCGGAACCCGGGCGAGCTGAAGTTCGGGGCCAACGGGTTCGCGATCGTGCGGGACACCGAGGAGGAAGCCGTCGAGACGCTGCGCGAGATCATCGAGAACGCCGACGTGGAGGCGGTCAAGGGGTTCGGTGAGGCCACCAAGGCTGCCGGGAGATCGAGCAAGGAGGGGGAGGGGATGTGGGCCGACTCCTCCTTCGAGGATCTCGTCCAGTACAACGACGGATTCAAGACCGGCCTCATCGGCACGCCTGAGCAGGTAGCCGACCGTATCATCGAGCTCAAGGATCTCGGGGTGGACGTCGTCCTGTGCGGCTTTCTGCATTACGACTGGGAGCTCGAGGAGTTCGGAAAGCGTGTGATCCCGCTGGTGCGTGAGCGAGAAGCGGCACGAAGGAGCAAGAGAAAGACCTTCGCCGTCGGCGGTTGAGGGCGAAGGAAGGAGGAGGTGGGTTCATGAGCGTCAGGCTTGTCGGGCTTTCCGGCAGCCCCACGGCGAGATCGAAGACACTTATCGCGGTCGAGACCGCGATCGAGCACGCGTCACGCGAGCATCCTGCGGTCGAGGCAGAGGTGATCAACGTCCGCGACCACGACATACGATTTTGCGATGGGCGTGACCCTTCCCTCTATGAGGGGGATACCCGCTGGCTCATAGACAGGATGATCGAGGCTGACGCCTTGATCGTGGGGACCCCGATCTACCGGGCTTCGTATACCGGAATCCTGAAGAACGTATTCGACCTGATCCCGAACGACGCCCTGTACGGTAAGCCGGTCGGGCTGGTGGCCACCGCGGGCAGCGATCATCACTTCCTGGCCATTGAGCACGAGCTCAAACCACTGCTCGGGTTCTTTCAGGCCCACGTGGTGCCGGGGGCAGTCTATGCCAGGAACGAACACTTCTCCGAAGGGCGGCTGGTCGACGAAGGGATCATCGAGTCCCTGAAAAGGCTCGCAGACGCCGTGGTCGACTTCTGTGAGAGGGGGCGCGTAGGTGTCGGGGCGCCAGTCCCGCGGATCGAAAGGCAGTCTCTGGAGGATACCTTCCGGAAGGGAGGATGAGAGCTTTGGCTGGACCGAAGAACATGGACGTGGTGGTCGACGGTGAGCGCTACAGGACGGCGCTGGCCCGACTTCTGGCATCGGACGAGGAGAACGGGGTGTTCCTCTTCCGGGCGCACAGCTCTGGCTACTTCGTTCAGCGTCATGCAGAGCGGGACGAGATACGGGCGCTCTCTGCCGGAGAGGCACGGAACCTCTACGAAGCTTTGCCCGAGAAACACCAGGGGATCGTCAACGCCTTCCCCAGGGAGATGGGGGGCGTGGGGTTCGATACCGAGACCCCCTACGACGGGCTGGCGTGAGATCGGAGAAAGTAGAGGAGGTGCGAAGAGATCATGCCCCAAGAAGGGTTCAGGACCGGGGAGTTGCCGCAGGAGGAGTTTCGCGAGATCATGTCTCGCTTCCCGGCCGGGGTCACGGTCGTCACGGCCTACGACGGTGCGGGGTTTCCGAGGGGGCTCACGGTGAGTGCGTTCTGCTCGGTCTCTCTCAGCCCGCCGCTGGTTCTGGTGTGCCTGGACAGGGGATCCGACACGCTTGCGGCCATCAGGGAGCGTGGAGCCTACACGGTGAACTTTCTCTCCGCGGATGGCGAGGATATGGCGTTGCGTTTCGCATCCAAGGGAGACGGTAAGTTCGAAGGAGTTTCCCACCGCCCCCCGGGATCGGATGGAGGCCCGGTGCTCGAGGAGGGTAGCGCGGCTTATGTTGTCTGCCGCGTGTGGCGTACCATCGAGGCCGGAGACCACTGGGTGCTCCTGGGACGGGTGCAGGGAGGGGCACGCAGGGACGGGGAGCATACGCTGGTTTACGGGGAGCGGCGCTTCGCCGGCTGGCACGAACTGCTCGAGAGAGCCTCCTCCTGGTGATGGATATATCCCGGAGTAAAGGCGGAGACGTTCGCGAGACGAACGTCAGGAGTGAGGTCGCCGTGATTGGGGGAGGAGCGAGCGGCACGCTCGTAGCCTCGCATCTGTTGCGGCGGGCGCGGGGAGGGAGGATCGCCCTCATAGAGCGCCGCGCCGAGATCGGCTGCGGCGTGGCCTACTCGACACGCTCGCCGGAGCACCTGCTGAACGTCCCGGCGGGCAACATGAGCGCGTTGCCCGAAGACCTTTCGCACTTCGTCCGCTGGCTGAGGGGCGGTCACATGCCGGAGGCAAACGAGAAGACGTTCGCTCCCAGGTTTCTCTTCGCGCGCTACCTGCAGAAGGTGCTGGAGGAGGCAGAGCGTGCCTCTGGGGCGGAGCTTGTCCGGCTGCGGGGAGAGGCTACCGGCGTAGATGTCGGGTCCGGGTGGGTGCGCGTGCGCCTCGGGGACAGGCGCGAGGTGCGGGCGAGGCGAGCCGTCCTCGCGCTCGGGAACTTCCCTCCGCGCCGGCTTCCTTTCGCCCCGCATGACCCGCGCCATGTCCCCGACGCCTGGGAAGATGGAGCCCTGGACGGCATCCCTGATGAAGCCCCGATCCTGCTGGTGGGGACGAGCCTCACCGCCATAGACGTCGCGATGAGCCTCAGAGCGCGCGGGCACACCGGCAGGATCTACGCGGTCTCGCGGCGCGGGCTGGTCCCGAATCCCTACGCGGACCGGGTGAGCTCGCCCCCGTACCCGCCGTTTCTGAGCCCCGCGGACTCGCATGACCTTACGGGGTTGATCCGGAAGGTGCGCTCCGAGGTGCGCCGGGCGACCGGGCTGGGCACCGACTGGCACCCGGTAATCGAGGCGATCCGGCCCCTAGCGCAACGGCTGTGGGAGTCGATGCCCGTCAATGAGCGCCGCCGGTTCCTCAGACACCTGCAGCCTTACTGGGAGGTGCACCGCCACCGTGTGGCGCCTCAGGTCGGAGAGGTCGTGCGTCGCATGCGCCGGAGTGGAGAGTTCGTCGTGATCGCCGGCAGGATCAGGCGTCTTCGGAAGGTGCCGGGTGGGGTGGAGATCGAGATCACGCTGCGTGGCGGTGGGAAGTGGGTGCTGCGGGCTTTCTGCACGGTCAACTGTACGGCGCCGGAGATGGACCTGCGGCGCGTCGGGCATCCCCTGATCGCGGGCCTGCTCCGCGACGGGCGTGCGAGGCCCGGCCCGCTCGGGATCGGGCTGGAGACCGACGGCGAGGGGGCTCTGGTGGAGGCCGATGGTTCGGTTTCCAGGATCCTCTACACGCTCGGGCCGCTGCGCAAGGGGGATCTCTGGGAGACCATAGCCATCCCCGAGATCCGTGAGCAGGCCGCCCGGCTGGCGGCTGAATTACTGCGAACGGAGCGTGGGGTGACTTCTGGGTTGCGCGATGTCCCCTATGCAGACCTGCTGGAGAGCGGAGGTGGATCTTGAGCTTCGAGCACAACGGTGACGGAGAGGAGCTGAAAGTCCTGTGGTTTCTGCCGACCCACGGTGACGGAAGATATCTCGGCACCGGCGAGGGAGGGCGCGCCGTGGATCTCGGCTACCTCGCCCAGATCGCCCAGGCTGCGGACAACCTGGGTTACTATGGCGTGTTGCTCCCTACGGGGAAGAGCTGCGAGGATGCCTGGGTCGTGGCCTCGGCGATGATCCCGCTCACGCGTCGGCTCCGCTATCTGGTGGCCGTGCGCCCGGCGCTCCAGCCGCCGAGCCTCGCCGCCCGCATGACGGCCACCTTCGACAGGCTCTCAGGGGGGCGTCTGATGATCAACGTCGTGACCGGTGGTGACCCGGTGGAGAACAGGGGGGACGGAATCTTCCTCGATCACGGGGAGCGCTATGAGGCCACCCGGGAGTTCCTCGAGGTCTATCGCAGGATGCTCTCCGGCCAGCGGGTGGATTTCGTTGGAAGGCACGTGAACGTCGAGGGGGCGCAGCTCCTATTCCCGCCGGTGCAGACAGGGGGGCCCCCGCTCTGGTTCGGCGGCTCTTCGAGGGATGCCATCGACGTGGCTGCGAAGACCATAGACAAATACCTCACCTGGGGCGAGCCTCCAGACCTCGTAGCCGAGAAGATCGGCAACGTAAGGGCTGCCGCCGAGGGGGAGGGACGCCGGGTTTCGTTCGGGATCCGGCTGCACGTCATCGTGCGGCCCACGAACGAAGAGGCCTGGGCCGCGGCGGAGGATCTCATCTCTCGCCTTGACGACGAGACGATAGCCTCGGCTCAGAAGGTCTTCTCCCGCATGGACTCCGAGGGGCAACGCCGGATGAGCGCGCTGCACGGCGGCAGACGGGACCGTCTCGAGGTGAGCCCCAACCTCTGGGCCGGGGTGGGCCTGGTGCGCGGCGGTGCCGGAACCGCGCTGGTCGGCGATCCGGAGACGGTTGCCGAAAGGATGCGGGAGTACATGCAGCTCGGCATAGATAGTTTTATCCTCTCGGGATATCCCCACCTCGAAGAGGCCTACCGGTTCGCGGAGCTGGTGATGCCGCTGCTCCCGTTGCGGCGCGAGGGGTCGCCGCTGGAGGTCCGCCCGGCCAACACCGGCCCGTTCGGTGAGACCATAGCCAACGACCACAGGCCCGCGCGTTAGCCTCCCCGGAGGCTAACGCGCGGGCTGCTCGGGAAGAAAGCCCATTTTGTTGGAGGGTTCACCAACCCGGCCCGCCTGTGGCGGGTTTTCGCCTTGATCGTCCCCGATGCGTGTGTAGAATGCATATAGTCTTGAGAATCCGAAACGAGCCTTTTACGGAGGCGGTTGCCGGTGTGGTCGATAGCGAAGAGCGGGAGCCTGGACAAAGGGTACGTATGGTGTTGTAGTTCCGGTGTACCTGCCGGTATGGTACGTGAGAGGTTTGCTGGTTGAGCCCTATGTTCGCCGCGGGCTCTGCGCTTCATTCCTACGGTTATGGAGGGTATCTTTTCGACCCGTCGAGCAGCTCCGGATCACAGATCCAGCGTGAGGCCAACTATTTCGGATATGCGCTCGGGGTGACGGCCTTCGCTATCTTCGTCCTCCTCGGTGCCCTCTACGGATTCTACAGGCGCCACGCGATACTGCGCCGGTTGAGGGAGGGATACCTTTCGCTCCTCGCGCACGGTTTCGCCCGTGGTAGCGAGTCTTCGGGTAGGGAGGGGCCCGGAGAGCTCTGCCGGAAGATAGTGTGGCGGGCCAGATACATCCGGGTGGTCCTGCGCATTCCCGAACGTGCCGGCTCTCCGGAGGAGATCGAAATGTGTCGTCTGGGCTACAGCAACTGTCTGGACGACCTGCTGGAGCTGATGCGCATGACCGAAAAAGAGCTTCCTCATTGCGGCAGGCTCAGGAGGCTCGAGATCGAGTTCATCAGATGGCGTGTGCACAGAGCCCTCGCCCGGGCACGTGAAGCCTTCCCCGGTGAGCGGGCACCGGCCTGCTCTGGTCGCTGAACCGGGGTGGGAGGCCCTCAGGGCGCCTTGTTTTCGGATGTTGGTTCGGCTGAAAGGAGTTGAGCGGACATAAGCGACGATCGGACGGAGTCGAGAAGCGGAGAGCGGGCCTCTTTTCGTAAGGATCTCGGACGCTGGTCCCTGATGGCTGCTTCGATGGGAGGTGTGATCGGCAGCGGCTGGCTCTTCGCCGGCATGTACGCCGCGCGCGCCAGCGGACCCGCCGCGATCCTTTCCTGGCTCATAGGCGGGGCCTCGATTCTGGTGATAGCCCTGATCTACGCGGAGCTCTCCGCAGCCAGGCCGGAGGCCGGTGGGACAATACGCTATCCAGCCTACACCAACGGCACTCTGGCGGCGTCTCTGGTCTCGTGGAGCACCTGGCTCCTCTACACCGCCAACCCCCCGACTGAGGCCTCGGCCGCCGTGCAGTACCTGAGCTACTTCTGGCCCGGTCTCTACGTGGATGGTGCGCTCTCCGGGGCGGGTGTGGCCGTGGCCATTGGGCTCATGGTGCTCTTCGTCGTCGTCAACTACTTCGGCGTGCGCTGGTTTGCCCGGCTTAACAACGGCATCACGGCGATAAAGGTCTTCGTTCCGCTCCTGACCGTGTTGGCCCTGATCTTCACATCCTTCCACCCCGCGAACTTTACTGGAGAGGAATCGGGAGGGTTCGCACCGTACGGGATAAGCGGGGCGCTGGGTGCTATCACCACCGCGGGGATACTCTTCGCCTACACCGGTTTCGAACAGGCGATAGCGCTCGGCGAGGAGGGAAGCTCGCCGGTGCGGGACGTCCCGAGGGCCGTGCTGACGGTCATGGGGGCGTCAATCGTGATCTACGTGGGATTGCAGGTCGCGTTCCTGGGTGGCGTCACCCCGCGCATGCTCTCGAGGGGCTGGGATCACGTCTCACTCAACTCGCCGTTCGCGGACCTCGCCGTGGCGGCGAATCTTACCTGGCTCTCCTGGCTGCTCTTCGTCGATTCCGTGATCTCTCCCTCGGGCTCCAGCCTCTCCTTTACTGCCTCCAGCGCCCGGCTGGTCTATGCCATGGGAGAGAATGGGTTCTTCCCGGGGATCTTCCGCAGGCTGCATCCCCGATTCGGCGTCCCGCACTACGCTCTGCTACTCAACTTCCTGGTGGGGCTCGCATTCTTGCTGCCTCTGCCCAGCTGGCAGTCTCTTGTCTCGGTCATGGGCGTCCTGGTGGGCTTCGCTTACGCGACCGGTGCAGTCTCCATCACCGTGTTCCGCCACCAGGGTATCGTCGGCGGAATACGCATACCGGCGATGCGCATGCTCGCACCCGCGGGTTTCATCATCTCTACCCTCATCAGCTACTGGGCCGGATGGCAGCGGTTGCACATCGCAATACCAATGCTGCTGGCCGGCGCTGTAGTCTACGCGATATCCTGCATTCACTACCCGAAACCCAGAGAAGATCTCCGGGGCGGTGTATGGCTGGTCATGCTGATCCTGTCCATGCTGATCGTAAGCTACCTGGGCTCCTTCGGCGGCCGGGGGCTCCTCAATGCTCCCTGGGATAGCGTCGTTATGGGCGCGATCTCCTTGCTCGTCTACCTCCTGGGTACCCGCAGCGGATTCTGGTATACCAGCCGGCCCTTCTGGCAGAAGGAGATCCTCCCACAACTCCAGAGAGACCACCGCAGATAGCCCGTTCCCCAGAATCCCCAGCCTCCCTTGACATCCGGCGAGCTGGATTGTATTTTCTACTTACCCTATTAATTGAGTAGAAAATATTTGAAGGAGGGCTTCTCTTGGGTGTTTTTCGGGAAGATTCCGCAGGGGTGGAGGCTGGTGGCTCTCTGGTGAGGAGGGTTGCGCTGGCGAGCTTCATAGGCACTGCGGTGGAGTGGTATGACTTTTTCCTTTTCGGGACGGCTTCTGCGCTGGTCTTCGGGAGGCTTTTCTTTCCGAACGTGGATCCGGCGCTCGGCACGCTGGCGTCCTTCGGCACGCTTGCCGTAGGGTTCGTTGCCCGGCCCGTGGGTGGAGTTCTGTTCGGGCACTATGGTGACAGGATCGGGCGCAAGGCCATGCTGGTGATGACGCTGCTCATAATGGGTGTGGCCACGCTGGGTGTTGGATTGTTGCCGACTTACCAACAGGTTGGGATATGGGCGCCGGTTCTCCTGCTCTTGCTGCGTGTGCTGCAGAGCATAGGCGTCGGTGGTGAATGGGGTGGGGGGATCCTGATGGCCGTCGAGCACGCTGGCGGGAGGCGGCGCGGTTTTTATGGGGGATGGCAGGCGCTCGGGTCTCCCGTGGGGCTCGGTTTGGGGACGGCGGTGTTCATGGCTTTCTCCCTGCTGCCGGACAGGCAGTTTTTCGAGTGGGGGTGGCGGGTGCCGTTCCTGCTGAGCGTGGTACTGGTGGGCATAGGCCTTTATATAAGGCTAAGGGTCGCCGAGTCTCCTGTCTTCGCCGGGATGGAGAGGAGGGGTATCATCTCTGCCCGGCCGGTCGCCGATCTCTGGCGTTATCATCGCAGAAGCTTGCTGTTCGCGATGGGGGCCCGGTTGGCGGAAGGTCTTACGTTCAACCTCTATGCCATCTGGTCGCTGGACTACATCAGCGGGGATCTCGGGATCGACAGGAACGTGGCACTCGGTGCCATAGTCGCTGCGTCTGCGGTGGCGGTGGGTGTCATACCCGCTTTCGCCAGCCTCTCCGATAGGGTGGGGCGCCGTCCAGTGTACATGCTCGGGGCGGCCTTCAGCGCCCTGTTCTCGTTTCCATTCTTCCTGCTGGTCGATTCTGGAGAGCAGCTGCTCATAACCCTGGCGATAGTTCTGGGGCTCGCCTTCGGCACCTACGTGATGGGTTCTGTTGAGGGGTGTTTCTTCTCCGAGATGTTTGATCCCAGGGTACGCTACAGTGGGGCTTCGATCGCCTTTCAGCTCTCGGGGGTTGTCGCCAGCGGGCCCGCCCCACTCGTGGCGGCGGGATTACTCGCCTGGTCCGGAGGCAGTCCCTGGCCTGTAGCTCTCCTGGTCGCCGTCGTTTCGACCGTCAGCCTCGTTTCGGCCTGGCTGGCCGGGGAGACCTATCGCAGGGACATCTCCGGGAGCATCATCGCCGGGCAGGAGGTGCGGGATGACGAGCAGGCGGCTTGAAAGTCGGGGCGTATCTCAGGAGTCTTGTTGTCGGATCATGGCCGACCCGAGCGCCAGCAGGATCATGCTGGAAGCCGCGTGCTGGGCGACCTGCCAGGGTTTTCCACCCTCCAGCAGAACCAGTGTGGCGTCGAGTGCCGGTATCACCGCCCCGGTAACCCAGAGTATGCCCAGTGGCCGGCGCATCCCGAGCTTCAGCATCGTGAGCGTGGAGAGCCCCAGCCCCAGGTCCCTCGCCGCGGCCACCCGCACGAACCCCCCATCCTCAGGAGGGCGGTCGGAAGTGAGTCCGAACCAGCGCGCCATGTAGCCGGGCCGCAGCATACCCGCCACCCCGATCCCGGCGAGCCCCGCACCGCCGAGGGCCGAGAGCAGATGGTAGACGCCCCCTGGTCCCCAGCCTTCCCTGCTTCCGGACGACATCCCCCGGGCTCCTTTCTTGGTTCTTTGGATCTCGAGGGAAGTTTACACGCAGCGCTTGACCGGCTCTGGTTGTTGTACCTACACTTCTGTCCGCGTGATTTCCCGGGGCTTCGGGTCCGGGCGGCGTCGGATGCCGCGAGGTGAGCGCCCGGGGATTCCCGGCTGGGAGCTTATATTCTTCCGGAAGTCACACGTCCCGCCGGGTGCGGGTTATCCAGGGGAGGAGAAGAGATGACCAGATACGACCTGCAGGACCGCGCGGCGATAGTGACCGGGGCGGGAGCCGGTATAGGGGAAGCCTGTGCGCGGGCCCTCGCCGCTAGTGGCGCCCGAGTGCTCGTGGCCGACCTCGACGGAGAGCGCGCACGGCGGGTCGCAGGCGACATCTCCGATGGAGGTGGCGTTGCGATCGCCCACGTGGTCGACGTGAGCCGCCCGGAGGATGTGGAGGCGATGGTCGCGCGAGCGGAGGCCGAGTTCGGCCCGCTGCGCATAGCTGTGAACAACGCCGGCATCGGTGGAACCTCTCAGCCGACCGGCGAGTATGATCTCGAGGCCTGGCGCCGGGTGATGTCCGTCAACCTCGACGGCGTCTTCTATTGCATGCGGGCAGAGATCGGGCCGATGGCCAGAGCCGGGGGCGGTTCGATCATCAACATGTCCTCCGTGTTGGGTAGCGTGGGCATAGCCAACTCTCCTGCCTACGTGGCGGCCAAGCATGGTGTGGTGGGGCTCACCAGGTCTGCTGCCCTCGAGCACGCCGCTCAGGGCGTACGCGTCAACGCGGTCGGCCCGGGCTTCATCTCCACCCCCCTGCTGGAGCAGAACCTTTCCGCCGAAGCCCGGGCGCAGGTGGCCGCGCTGCACGCCCTCAACCGGCTCGGCTCACCCGAGGAGGTGGCCGGTCTGGTGGCGTTCCTCGCCTCCGACGACGCCTCGTTTATCACAGGCAGTTACCATCTGGTGGATGGGGGGTATGCCACGCGCTGAGTCCCCATCTCCGAGCCGTGCTAAGATCGAGGAAAGGTATACTAAGATCGTCTGACATGCCAGGATTCGTCTGATCTCGACCGGACGGGTCCGGGTGCGCTGAGAAGGGGCGAATGGGCAGCTCTGGCGAGAAGAGTGGGGCCACGATAAGGGTCCTGGTGGCGGACGACCACGACATCGTCAGGTTCGGGCTCAGGAAGATGCTTGAGGCCGAGCCGGGGATCGAGGTAGTGGGGGAGGCGTCGAGCGGCGTGGAGGCGCTCGAACTCTGCCGCTCCCTGAAGCCGGATATTGTGGTGATGGACATCAGGCTCCCCGGCGTGGACGGGATCACCGCGACCCGCCTCATCAAGCGCGAGTTTCCCAACACCGCCGTCCTGATACTGACGGCTTATGAGAGTACCGAGTATCTTGTCGAGTCCGTACGCGCCGGGGCTGCCGGCTATCTCCTCAAGGAGAAGGCGGTCCAGCGCCTTCCCGGGGCCGTGAGGCGGGTTATGAACGGGGAGTCTCCGCTCGACCAGGAGCTCGCCATGCGGGTTCTGAAGGGCATCTCGGAGAAGAGAGGGGCGCACTCACCGGACGGGGATGAGGTTGTCCGTACCGGCTTTCTGCTGGAGAAACTAACCGACAGGGAACGGGAGATACTCACGCTGGTAGCGATGGGCCTGAGCAACCAGGAGATCGCCGAGAGGTTGTACCTGAGCGTCGGCACCGTCAAATCCCACGTGCACCGCATAATCTCCAAGCTCGGCGTCTCCGACAGAACCCAGGCCGCCGTGCTCGCCGTCCAGCTCGGTATGGTCTCTACGTAGTCCGGTGGATCTGGCTTCCCTTCCGGAGGGCTGGCTACTTCTCCTGCCAGGGGATGATCCTCAGGATGGCGAGCCCCGCAGATATGAGGGTGAACGCCGCCACGAACAGCAACACCGCCATCCAGATCGACCCGAGGTGCAGGAAACCACCCGTCTCCGGCAGTACAGAGGCGGCTCCTCCTGCCACAGCGCTTCCCGACGCAAGCTTACCGTACATCAAGACCTCCTTTGAAAGACTTCCTATTGCCCTCGTGTGCTGCCCGGGCCCCTAGATGGGGTCTTCCTCGAAAAGGTGCGTACCCCAGCTTTCAGGCTTCCGGAAGAGCATGTCCCAGAGACACTTCACGTAGATGACCTGTTGGAAAAGATCGTAGGCGAATTCGATCACGAGCACCGAGGCAATGGCCACCTCCACATACCCGGCCCGCCACACGGTCACGATCCTCTCCAATAGGAATATCCCTGCCAGGCCCACCCAGAACGGGCGGAAGCTGACCTCACCAACCGCGATGGAGAGGGCCGTAACCAGGACGAGGAGAAAGACCGCCAGCGTTCCCACACCCATGAAAGCCTGCCGCAGGATGTACGGCAGCGTGGTGGGCGTGATCCCGTATGCGCGGAGGTTTTCGAAGGCACCCCGCTGCCATCTTACGCGCTGTCGCCAGAGCCTGCTCCAGCTTGGCATCACGTCGGTCATCACGGTGCACTCTCTGGGCGACACACAGCGCCAGCCGAGGGACTTCAGGGCCAGCGTGAGCTCGTTGTCCTCGGTCAGGGCAAGGGTGTCGTACACCTGCCTGATCCCCCCCGGTATCCTGCCTTCGGCCCTGGCTGAGGCGACCTCTCTCAGGGCCTCGGCCCTGAACAGGGCTCCGGTCCCGGTTATCACCTTGGCCTTCGCCCCACCACGGGCGATCTCACGCGCGTACCTGACGTACTCGGCGTGTTGTAACCTCTCCACCAGGCTGGAGCGGCGTGCGGCGAGGAAGATTCCCCCGACCGCCCCGATCCTGTCGTCCTCAGCCATTCTGGCGAGCGCCACCTCCACGAAGCGCTCACCCAGCTCCGAGTCTCCGTCCATGACCAGGACGAAATCCGCCTCGCCAAGGGATGGCAGTACCTTCGCGAGCGCCTGGTTGAGGGCTCCGGCCTTCTTCTGCGTGTTGCCGGAGGTGAAGAAGACCTCGGCTCCCTCCTCAAGCGCGATCTCCGGGGTGCGGTCCGTGCAGTTGTCAGCGATGACCACGATCCTGTCCGGAACCCGGCTCTGGTTCTTCAGAGAGGCGACCGCCCGGGCTATGAGCTCCTCCTCGTCGTGGGCCGGTATGAGGGCGACGACAGAGGCTTCAGCCTCTTCGATCGCAGGATAATCTGTCTCTTGTGGATGAATCTCTAGTCTCACGGGAATTCAAGGTTAGTCGAGGGCCGGCCGTCTGCCATCTATCGATGGTTTATTCGCCTTCTATCCAGGGATTAAAGTTCGCGATTCCCCGGGCCGAAAACACCTTTGCAACCGAAAAGGCAAACCCGTCGCGAGGCGGGGACGCAAAGCCACGGGTCTCCCCCGGGAGTCAGCCGGGCTGCCGAAGTGAGCCTGTACGGCGCGGGCCTGCGCGTTCCTCCTCTGGGCGGGTTCTGTTAGAGGAGGCGCGGAGAGGTGGAGGGTACAGGGAGAGTTGCCGGTGCATCCTGCGATAACGCCTGGGGTATATACTGCCGGGACAGCAGGCTGGACCGACGGGAGTTTGTGAGGTTGGGGACCGGGATGCTGATGGCTGGCATTCTATCGATGACCTCTTTCGGGTTTCTGGCCGACGGGGATGCCGAGGCCGGGGGCCTCAGCCCCCGCATAAAGCTCGGCGCCTTCACAGCGGGTCTGCCATGGGGCTTCGAAAACATCGATTCATACGCCGCTCTCACCGGGCACGCCCCCGCCATAATCCACTGGTTCCAGGATTGGAAGATGGACTTCGACCCTTCCTACCTGGATCAGGCATCTTCGAGGGGCGCGATGCCGCTCATCACCTGGGAACCGTGGGATTGGGACGGGAGCGAGAAGAACCAGCCTCGCTATTCTCTGAGGCGCATACTTTCCGGTGCACACGACGCTTACATCATGAGCTGGGCGCGGGGAGCTGCGGCCTGGGGCAGGAGGTTCTACCTGCGCTTCGCGCCAGAGATGAATGGCGACTGGCGTCCCTGGAGTCCGGGGGTCAACGGTAACACCGCGCGCCAGTATGTGGAGGTCTGGAGAAAGCTCCACTCCATGTTCCGCCGCGCCGGTGCGACGAACGTACGCTGGGTGTGGTGTCCGATAGTACACTACGCGGGCTCCACGCCGTTCGAGAAGGTCTTCCCCGGCGACTCCTACGTCGACTGGATCGGGCTCGACGGCTACAACTGGGGCAGCCTGCACCCCTGGTCGGGATGGCAGAGCGCGGGTGAGATCTTCTCGTGCTCCTACCGGATGGCAGCCAGACTGAGCAGTAAACCCATCATGATCCCTGAGGTAGCCTCGACCGAGCTTGGCGGGAACAAGGCACGCTGGATTGAGAGGGCGCTTCTCGAGGAGATCCCATCGCGTTTCCCGAGGGTGAAGGCCATCGTGTGGTTCGACGCGGACAAGGAGACTGACTGGCGCGTGAACTCGTCCTCCGCCTCCCTGGAGGCCTGGCGTCGGGCCGCATCCAGCCCTCTTTACCGCCGTTAGACCCCCTTGAAACCTGCCGCAGAGCACCCGATGGAGGGACCAGCGCTCCGGGAGGTTCGAGCCGGACCCTCGGGGAGCCGGACGGATGGCATCACCCGTGTCATCCGGATCTCTTGCCGGGGAGTGTTCGTCTACTGCCAGGGCGCCGGCCAGCCCAGAAGATATCGATATCGTCGCATTGCGTTTGGCAGGGCAGCCCTTTCACACCCCTGCTTGCATGGGGCTGCTCTCTTCCATGTATATCCTCGCCAGGGTGTTGGCGAGCGGCTGTTCCTGGCCGGCGAGCTTCGGAGCCATCTCGGCCAGGAGCCCTCTCCCGTTCACCATCTCGTAGCAGAGATGGCGGGGCACTCCGAGGGCCTTCACGGGATGGTTGGTGTTCACCCCCGGCGGAACCGGCCATTCCCCGTGCGCCTCTCGACGAGTGCAACGGCGTACAGACCCCGGGTTGCTTTTCTGTCTCCTTGCTTCAGCTTCCCATCTTTCAGCAAAAACCGCCGGGTGAAGGAGGGGAAGCCCCGAGAGTTGCCCTGAAAAGCAAAGCGCACTGCAAATAGGGGATAGGAGCGCGCTCGGCAGGACTCGAACCTGCGACCTTCTGATTCGTAGTCAGACGCTCTATCCAGCTGAGCTACGAGCGCACGTCCCCAATGATAACCTCCGATCCACAATTGCTCAAGGTGGGTGTTTCTTTGGGGAGGGGGTTGCGGGTATACTTGAGGGAGCGGTTGGAGGATGGACGAAGGAGAGGGCTGCTCTAGTATCTTGGACGCCTCAGTTTTGTTGGTTATCGGCGATGATGAGGAGAGGCTGCGGTTGCGGCGGGCTCTTGCGGGTGAGGGCTGGAGGGTTCTTCCGGCCGGGAGCGGGGCGCAGGCGCGCCAGCTGGCCGAAAACCAGAGTTTCGACGTTGCGGTCGTGGACAACCGGCTCCCTGATGAGCGGGGCTTTCGCGTGATATCCGCGGTCCAGAAGCCCGGAGTGTCGACGGTGGCCCTGTTGCGGGACGAGGACACGATGGAGCGCATAGTCGGGATAGAGCTCGGCGCCGACTACTACATGCGCTCACCGGTGAACCCGAGGGAGCTGGTGGCGCGCGTCAAGCAGATCTTCCGCAAGCGGGAGCTGGCGAGCAGCATCTCGGAGATCTCCGGCCGGGTAAGGGTCGGAGATCTCGAGATCGATCCCGAGCGGGTGGAGGTGCGCAAGGGGGGCAGGGAGATCCTGCTCTCCCCCAGGGAGTTCAAGCTGCTGCACACGCTGGCGCAGAGTCCGGGGAGGGTTTTTCCGCGCGATGCTTTGCTGCGCCAGGTGTGGGGCGAGGACGAGTACATAGACGAGCGCACGGTCAACGTCTACATCCAGAGGCTCAGAACCAAGCTCGGGGACAACCCGAACAACCCCAAGCTCATCGAGACCGTGCGCGGCTTCGGCTACCGCTTCATCTCCCCGCCTCCTTCCTGAGGAGGATTCATGTGATCAGGTTCCGCGACCGGTCAGAGGCGGGCCAGAGGCTCGCGGAGGCTCTGGAGGCGGAATACTCCGGGCGTGCGGATGTTGTGGTCCTCGGGCTTCCGCGGGGCGGGATCGTGGTGGCGGCGGAGATCTCCTGTCGGCTGGGAGTTCCGCTGGACATGGTCGCGGTACGCAAGCTCGGCGCCCCGATGCAACCGGAGCTCGCGATAGGAGCCGTCTCGGAGGGAGGGAAGGTGCTGCTCGACAGGGACCTCATCGAGCGCCTGCGGGTCCCCGAAGAGTACGTGGAGGGCGAGGTGAAGCGCCAGAGGCGTACCCTGGAGGAGAGGCTGAGGCTATATCGGGGGGGAAGGGAGCCAGTCCCCGTCGATGGGATGGTGTGCATCCTGGTCGACGACGGGCTCGCGACCGGGAGCACGGCGGCGGCGGCGGCCGCTTCTCTCCGAGAGAGGAACCCCGGGAAGATCGTCTTCGCGGTGCCGGTGGCGAGCGATCAGGGTTGCCTGAGGCTCAGGGGCATGGTGGACGAGATCGTCTGTCCTCAGGTGGTCCAGGATATGGGGGCGGTGGGCTACTACTACGAGCGTTTCGACCCGGTGGAGGACGAGGAGGTGATTGAGCTCCTCTCCGGCTAGCGGGCCGCCCGGATCAGGGCGCCTCCCCGGATCGTCTCGCCCGGGCGCACGTCGTAGCTGTGCCCGACGATGCAGTCCTCGAGGTATGCTCCCTCGCCCACGCTCGAGCCCGGAAGCAGGATGCTGCTCTTTATCGTCGCGTTCGGACGGATCCAGCAGTCCGTACCCACGGTCACGTCCCCGGAGAGGGTGACGCCGCGTCCGATCACGGCGTCCTTGCCCACGACCACGTAGCCCTCGAGCTTCGCCGTCGGGTGGATCTGGGCGTCCTCCCCGACCCAGAGGGTGCCGTTTATCTTCCTGCCCGGGATGTTCACCCGCACCTTGCCCGAGAGCACGTCGTACTGAGCCTCCCGGTAGGCCTGCAGCGTCCCGATGTCCGACCAGTAGAAGTTGCCCTGGTAGCCGACGAACCTCTCCCTGGCCTCGAGCAGCTTGGGGAAGACGTCTTTCGCGAAGTCGTAGAAGGTATCCTCGGGGATGTAGTCCAGCACCTCGGGCTCGAAGACGTAGATGCCGGTGTTGGCCAGCGTGCTTATCGCCTCTTCGGGCTCAGGTTTCTCCTGGAAGCCCAGTATGTTGCCCTCCTCGTCGATCTCCACGACCCCGAACTCCGAGGTGTCGAAGACGCGCCTGAGCGCAATGGTGGCGAGCGCTCCCTTCTCGCGGTGGAAGGCGACGAGCTCCCCGAGGTCTATGTCGGTCAGGGCGTCCCCGGAGATCACGATGAAGGTCTCCTCGAAGTGCTCCTCGAGGCGCTTGACGCCCCCCGCCGTACCGAGCAGCCTCTCCTCGCGCGAGAGGTGTATCTCCATGCCGTTTATGCGCGAGTGCTCGCCGTAGGCCCTGAGCAGCTCGTCCGCCAGGTAGTGTACGTTCGCGTAGACCTCCTCAACGCCGTGGCGGGCCAGCAGGTCGAAGATGTGCTCTATTATCGGGCGGTCCACGACCGGGGCCATCGGTTTGGGGGTCTCACCCGTGAGGGGGAACAGCCGGGTACCTTTGCCGGCAGCCAGCGCCATCGCCTTCATGTGTCGGGGCTCCTCTTGATCCTGACTCTAAACATGCAGTCTTTCATCGCGTGATCTAATATTCCCTCCGTGCATAGCGGAACTTTACAACGGCTCTTCCCCGCGGCCAAGCTCGACGAGCCACTGAGCCGGTACACCGCCTGGAAGATAGGCGGACCGGCCGATGCCCTCCTCGAGCCGCGCAGCGTCGAGGAGTTCCTGGAGGCGCTCGAGAGGGCGCGCGAACACGGCATCCCGGTGACGGTCCTCGGCGGCGGCACGAACGTCCTGGTGCGCGACGGCGGCGTCCGGGGACTCGTCATCCGGCTCGCCAAGTCGCTCGGGCGCGTCGAGGTCGACGGGGACGGGGTCGTCGCCGAGGCCGGGGTCCTCTACCCCGTGCTGGCGAACACGACGGCCGCGAGGGGTCTCGCGGGACTGGAGTTCGCGACCGGCATCCCCGGCACCGTGGGCGGGGCGGTCTTCATGAACGCCGGGGCCTACGGGGGTGAGACGAAGGACGTGCTGGAGTGGGCGGAGGTCTACCGGCCGGGCGAGGGCGTGGTGCGGATGGACGCCCGCGAGCTCGACCTCTCCTACCGGCACAGCATCCTGCACGAGCATCCCGACTGGGCCGTGCTTCGGGCCCGCTACAGGCTGCGCGAGGGCGACCCGGAGGAGCTGCGCGGGAGGATAAAGAGCTTCAGGACCCAGCGGATGAACGGTTCGCCCAACAGGCCGAGCTGCGGCTCGACGTTCAAGCGCCCTCCGGGTGACTTCCCCGGTCGGGTCATCGAGGCGGCCGGGCTCAAGGGGACGCGCATAGGCCAGATAGAGGTCTCGCCCGTGCACGCGAACTACCTGGTCAACCACGGCGGAGGCTCCTCCGAAGACGCCCTGCGGCTCATCGAGCTCGTGCGCGAGACGGTGCGCGAGAGGCTCGGCATAGAGCTCGAGCAGGAGGTGCGCGTCATCGGGGAGCCCCCTTCTTAAGAGTCTCAGGAAGAGGCCGGCTGGCGCAGCCGGTCCACCCCACCCTGCAGGCTGTAGGCCCGGTAGCCGCGTTCGATCAGCTCGCGCGCCAGAAGTTCTGAGCGGCGGCCGCTGGCGCACACGAGCAGGTACCCGCGCGAGGGGTCGAGCCCGTCCAGCTCCTCCAGCGCGCGGGAGAAGGGGAGCCTGAGATCTCCCACCGGTTCTCCCTCCTCCGGCTCACGCACGTCGACCACCAGGGCTCCCTCCGGGACCTCCTCCACCACGTAGTCCGGGGCCTCTGAGGAAGGCTTCCAGCGCTTGAGACGCACCACGCGCCGGTTCTCGACCGCCCGGCGAAGCCAGGCATCGTCCACCTCCTGCCCGAGCTCGCCCTCCGCGGCCAGCACCTCGTCCGGGTTCGCCCGCGTCTCGACCGGCCCGGTCGCGATGGAGCAGTGCTCCTTGACCGCCGCGGAGACGTCGTGGGTGCCGATACGCCGGGCCTCGTCCATCGTCTCCTGCTTGTCCGAGCCGACGAGCGGCCTGAGGACGGGTATCCCGACGGTCTGCTCCGCGACCGCCAGGTTCCTCAGCGTCTGGGTGGAGACCTGCCCCAGGGACTCTCCGGTCACGAGCGCCTCGGAGCCCAGCTCCCGGGCCAGCATCTCCCCCGCCCGGTACATCGCGCGCTTGAGCAGGATCTGGCGCAGCCTGGGGTCGACGCGGCGCACCAGCGCCGAGACCACGGGCGCGAAGTCTACGACGTTGGCCCACATCTCACGCCCCGGCGACCACCCGAGCGCGAGCTCCTTCGCCACGGCGAGCGCCTGATCCACCTGGCCGCAGCCGCCCAGGTCGTAGACCACGAGGGCCACCCTGATCCCGCGACGCATCACCCGCCAGGTCGCGACGGGGGAGTCGAACCCGCCGGAGAACAGCGCCAGCGCCCTCCCGCCCGTGCCGAGCGGGAATCCACCCGGGCCCGGCGTCTCCTCGTCTATCACGAACGCCCTCCCCCGCGCCACCTCCAGGCGAACCTCGACCTCCGGTTCGTCGAGGTCCACGCCAGCCGAGAACGGGAGCAGCGCCGCACCGAGCTCGCGTCCGACGTCCTGGGAGGTGAACGGCGCCCGGCGCCGGCGCGCCCTCACGGCGAACTTCCGGCCGGCCACCCTCTCATGGAACATCGGCGCCACCTTCGCCACGAGATCTTCGAGCGAGGAATAGGGGACCTCGCAGACCTCCGCGACCGAGTAGACGCCATAAACCCTGACCAGCGTCCGACGGGCGGCCTGCAGGTCGTCCGGGTATATCCTCACCCGGCTCCACTCCGCCTCCACGCGCGCCGCGACACCACGCTCAGCCAGCGCCGCCCGGATGTTGGAGACGAGCGCTCGCAGCAGTCTGCGGCGGGTGCGGGAGGACTTGGTGTAGAACTCGCCCCCCATGCGAACGAGCAACCCGGGCCGCATACGCCCTTCAGCCGTCGTTCCAGATTGTCCGGTCTCTCTCGTCCCGATCATCTCCGTCCGCTCCTCTTCGTGGCCTGGGTGATCAGAACCTTCCGCGCGGTCGCGGACCACGCCCGGCGGCCCGCGAGCCGAGAGTGTACCAGAGACCTCTTGTGGAGGATGACCCCTCTAGACCCGCTCTGAGGGCGTGCTCACTTTCTCCCGGAAGAGGTTCGGTATCTCTCCCAGGTCGGTGTGTCGGTCGCAGGCGTCGAGGAGCGCCTGCGAGGTGCACTGGGTGGCGCTTATGATCTCCACCCTTATGCCCCGTTCGCTCTGGAGGTACTCGACAGCCTCCAGGTAGTCGCCGTCGCCGGAGACCAGCACGTAGGTGTCGGCATGGTCGGCGAGGCGCACCATGTCGATGACTATACCGATGTCCCAGTCTCCCTTGTGAGAGACGCTCCTCTCGCCCTCCGGCGTGAACGACTCGTGCAGGATCAGGGGTTTAGATCGCACCTTGTAGCCGAAACGGTTGAGGTTGTAGACGAAAGAGCGGGCCGATGAGGAACCCCCGTCCTCGGGGTCTTGCTTCTCGACCAGATAGAAGGTGGCCCGGACCAGCTTCCTGCCGGCGGTAGCCGCTTCCAGCAGCCGGCCGTAGTCCAGGATGCCGCCGTAGTAGTTCTTTATCGAGTGGTAGAGGTTGGCCCCGTCTACGAAGACCGCAACGCGTTCTTTTCTCGTTTCATCCATCGATACCAAATGTTACCAGAAAAAGCGACGAACCCCGACCACACGGCCGCAGGAATTACCGAACTAATATAATATTTGCGGGCTTTTGGAGTATCGGAGAGTAGAGAGGCCAGAGGCTGGTATGGACTTCGAGGTGACGCTGGACGAGCACGCTGCGGAATACTCCGTGATCGCGGTGCGGGGCGAGGTCGATCTTCACACGGCGCCAAAGCTCAAGTACGCCATAGAGCGTGGTGCCAACGGCGGCGTGCGCGCCATCGTCCTCGACATAAGCGGGGTGGAGTTCATGGATTCTACGGCTCTCTCTACCTTCATGCGGGTGCACGACAGCCTTAAGGAAAAGGGTGTGGCGCTACGGCTCGCCTCACCTTCCAGGGCAGTGGAGCGCATCTTCGAGGTGACTGGCTTCGGGGACTACTTCGAGGTCTATCCCTCACGCGAGGAGGCGATCTCCCGCAACTAGCCGCACCTTCCGGGACTTTCATCGCCGGGTTCTGGACGCGTCCTGCAGGCGTACTACAATCTCACGGACTCACCTATATCATGACTGTGACAGACGCAGAGAGACTGGACATACCGGAACCTATCGCCCGGCTCGGCGAGCGTTTTCGCTCGGCCGGCCACGAGCTCTTCCTTGTCGGAGGGTTCGTGCGCGACAGGCTGGCGGGTGAGGAGGTACGGGAGGTCGATGCCACGACCGAGGCGCGGCCCCAGGAGATAAAGCGCCTCCTCAGGCCGCTCGCCCGGTCGATGTGGACCGTCGGGGAGCGCTTCGGGACCATAGGCGGGACGGTGGACGGCTACAAGGTGGAGGTGACGACCTACCGCAGCGAGTCGTACACCGCCGGTGACCGTCACCCGGACGTCTCCTTTGGTGAGAGCCTCAAGGACGACCTCTGCCGGCGGGACTTCACCATGAACGCGGTTGCGGCCTCGACGCTCACCGGTGAGATCTTCGACCCGTTCGGCGGCAGGGAGGATCTCGAGCGCGGTATCATTCGCCCGGTCGGGGAGGTCATGGAGAGGATGCGCGAGGACCCCCTGCGGATGATGCGTGCCGTGCGCTTCCAGGCGACCCTGACCACTCCCGAGAAGCCCTTCGAGATGACCCCGGAACTGGAGGAGGCGATCCGCGAGAACGCCTCGTGGCTCGAGAGCATCTCGAAGGAGCGCATCCGCGAGGAGTTCGAGAGGATCCTGCTCTCCGACAACCCCGATCTTGGGGTGCGGGCTCTGGTGAGGCTTCATCTCATGCCCTACGTGGTGCCGGAGTTCATGGAGACGGTGGACGTCGAGCAGGAGGCCGAGTTCCACCACAAAGACGTCTTCGAGCACACCCTGATCGTGCTCAAGAATGTCGATCGCGACCCCATCCTGCGCAAGGCGGCCTTCTTCCACGACATCGGCAAGCCGCGCACGCTCGTCTACGAGCACCGCTGCACCTACTGCGGCGCGAGGAGCACGAAGAAGGACACTGGAGAGGGCGAGTGCGAGCGCTGCGGCGGCAGGACGGTGCCGAGGAAGATCCACTTCTACGGCCACGAGAACGTCGGGGCCGGGATAGCCCGGAGGGCGATGCGGCGCCTGGCCTACCCGAAGGACGACATCGACGCGGTGGCTCACCTTGTGGCGAACCACATGCGTCCGATGAGCTACGCCGCCGGGCGTGACCCCTGGACCGACTCGGCCGTCAGGCGTTTCATCCGCGACACCCACCTGGCACGGGGTGAGAAGGAGCTGACCAACGTGGACATGCTCCTGCGCCTGGCGCGGGCGGACATCACAGGCAGCGCCCCGCGCCGGCGGCGCATAGCCAGGGAGTCCTGGCGCTCGCTGCGCGAGCGGGTGGACGAGGTGCGCAGGAAGGACGAGATAGAGAAGCTCAAGAGCCCGCTCGACGGCAACGAGCTTATGGAGCACTTCGGGCGGGGGCCCGGGCCCTGGATCAAACCGATAAAGAACTACCTCGAGGGCGAGGTGATAGAGGGCCGGCTCGCCCAGGACGACAAGGAGCGGGCCTGGGAACTCGCCGAGCGCTTCGTCCGCGAGCACGGCATCCTGGACGAGGGGTAGCACGATGGAGGATTTCGACAGCCTGGTCTCGACCACCTGGCTCGCGGAGCACCTGGAGGAGCGCGACCTGCGGGTTCTGGACGTCCGGGGTTACGTGAAGAAGACCGACCTCGGCGACGGACGTCAGCGGGCCGAGTACCTTCCGGCACACGAGGAGTACGAGGAGGCGCACATCCCCGGCTCCCTCTACGTCGACTGGACGGCCGACATCACGGACCCGGACGATCCCGTACCGGTGCAGATCGCCCCTCCGGAGCGTTTCGCGGACCTGATGTCCTCGCTCGGCGTCGGGGAGGATACGCGTGTGGTGGCCTGCGACCACACCGGGGGGCAGTTCGCCACCCGTCTCTGGTGGGCGCTCGTCTACTACGGGCACGATGCGGTGGCGGTGCTCGACGGCGGGTGGAGGAAGTGGGTCTCCGAGGGGC
Source organism: Rubrobacter calidifluminis (assembly GCF_028617075.1). NCBI lineage: Bacteria > Bacillati > Actinomycetota > Rubrobacteria > Rubrobacterales > Rubrobacteraceae > Rubrobacter > Rubrobacter calidifluminis. The sequence continues at coordinate 131,388 of NZ_JAQKGV010000006.1, forward strand.
GCCCGGTCACGGGCGAGGTGCCCCGGGTCGAGCCCGCCAGGTTCGTCCCGCGCCCGAGGCCGGAGTGGCGCAGGAGCGCGGAGGAGGTGCTGGAGGCGAGCCGCGGTGGGAGGGCCGTCATCCTCGACGCCCGCGACGAGGGACAGTACACGGGTGCGGTGCGCCGGGGGAGGCGCGGAGGACACATCCCCGGTGCGCGCAACCTGCACTCCGAGAGCCTCTTCGACCCCGGGAGCGGCACCTTCCTGTCGCAGGAGGAGCTGCGGGAGCGGGTGCGGAGAGCCGGGGTCCCCGAGGAGAAAGACGCGGAGGTCGTCGCCTACTGCAACGGCGGGGTCGCGGCGACCGTGCCGCTCTTCGTTCTGCACCGGCTCGGCTACAGAAACCTCTCCAACTACGACGGCTCGTGGAACGAGTGGGGCGAGAGGGAGGATCTGCCCGCCGAACCCTGACGGCCGGTGCTAGAATCTCTCCGTCAGGCACTTCCGAAAAGGGGTGTTCGAGGCTCTGGAGCGTAAAGCGAGATCACGTATCAGGACCCTGCTTTCGCTGGTTGTGAGCCTCGTCATGGTGGCGGCCGGGCTCGCGCTCATCGGGTTCTTCTTCCTCGGGAGCAGGACCACCGATACCAACGGGGACAATCCGGGCGGGTTCAACGTACCCCGCGTGGAGCCCTCGGGCAGCAACGCGGTGCCGGAAATCGCCAGTGCGCCGAAGGACCATACGCTGCGCATTACGATCCCCGCCATGAGCCGGGTGAAGGACGCCGTGGTACCCACGGTGCCGAGCAGCGATGTGAAAGCCCTGAACGACCACGTCGCCATCCACCTCGAGGGCACGGGTTTCCCCTGGCAGAAGACCGCGAACGTCTACATCGCCGGGCATCGCCTCGGTTACGTGGGGACCAAGAGCCTGCTCGCCTTCTACGACCTCGGGAGCCTGAAGAAGGGTGACAGGATCTACCTGACCGACTCGGGCGGCACCCGCTACACCTACAGGGTCTACCGAAAGTTCACCGTCTCACCGACGAACCTGGGCGTCACGCGGGCGATCCCGGGCAGAAACATAGTCACCCTGCAGACCTGTACCCTTCCGGACTACTCGCACCGTCTGATCGTGCAGGGGAAGCTCGTCTCGGTGAAGGAGGGGCGGGGAGCGTCTCCTAGCCCCTCCTCGCGAACTGCTGCGCCTTGAAGCGCTGTCCGGTTATCCCGGCGGATTCCTCGGAGGCCAGATAGAGGAAGACGGCGGTGTTCTCCTCCGGGGTGATGAGGGTCATCGGATCCTCCTCCGGGTAGGCCGCGGCGCGCATCTCCGTGCGCATCCCTCCGGGGTCCACGGAGTTGACGCGTATCCCCCTGTCCGCGAGTTCTCCGGCGAGGATCTGGGTGAGCCCCTCGAGGCCGAACTTGCTCACCGAGTAGGCCCCCCACTCGGGCCGGCCTTCGATGCTCACCCCGCTCACCACGTTGATGATCGAAGCACCCCCGGAGAGGTGCGGGATCGCGGCCTTGCACAGCAGGAACGGACCGGTCAGGTTGACGTCGAGCACCCGCCGCCACTCCTCTTCCGGGTAGTCTTCTATCCGTACCCGCGGACCGAGGATGCCGGCGTTGTTGACGAGCACGTCTATCCTCCCGAAACGCCCGATTGCCGCGTCCACGAGCCGACGCGCCCCCTCGGCGGTGGAGACGTCCGCCGCGACGGATTCCACCCCGGCGCCGAGCCTGCCGGTCTCTTCGGCGACGGCGCGCAGGCCCTCCTCGCCGCGGGAGTTGAGCACGAGACTCGCCCCCTCCCGGGCGAAAGCCAGCGCGAGCGCGCGCCCGAGCCCCCTGCTGGCGCCGGTTACGATGGCTGCCTTTCCTTCGAGCATCCTGCGGTAGGCCTCCTTCTCGAAAAGAAACCTCTACGAGCATCAGAGATGAGCTAAGCTTATCCGAAAAACCGGCACGGGAAACCACCGCTGGGGTGTCTCCCGTGTATCCCGGCATCCTCCTCTTTGAAGGCGCTTTCCCTGCAGAGAGCTCCCGCTTGGCGTATAAATGGGTAAGATGGGAGCGCGGGTCGAGACAGGAAGGGCCAGACTTGTACGGTGAGAACGCACCGCCATCCTGGGCGCGGCTGCCCGGGGCCAGATGCCGGGCGGTAGAGCACCTCTCCAAGCTCGAAGGGCTGCAGGAGTTTGAGGTCTTCGAGGGGCTCGGCGAGGAGTTCTTCCAGGCGCTCGCCATCTCGGCGGCCGTCCTCGAGATAGCGGCCGGAACCGCCCTCTACCGGGAGGGAGAGCCCTCTGGGGCGGTGTACTTCATGCGCGAAGGGCGGGTCAAGATCTATCGCTCCTCCGGCGGGCCCAAAAACCGCGACCAGATCCTCGGCGTCTTCGGCGACGGCGCGATCCTGGGGCTCGCCTCCGCGCTCGAGGGGCAGCCCCAGAGCCATGGGGCCACAGCCCTCACCGACTGCGTGCTCTACGGCGTCTTCCGGGAGGATCTCCTGGAGATAATGGAGCGCTTCCCCGCCGGGGCGGTGCGCCTCTCCCGCGTGCTCGCAGCCCGCAGCCGGGAGCTCGAAGACCTCGTCGGGGACCTCGTCTTCCACAGCGCCCCCCAGCGGGTCGCGCGCATGCTGCTCGACCTCGCCGCCGAGGAGGGGCGGGTGACCAGGAGGGGCGTCGTGTTCTCACCCTCCCTCTCCCGGCAGGAGATGGCCGAGGCGACCGGCATCTCCCGCGAGGCGCTCTCCAGGACCCTCTCCCGCCTCGCCTCCGAAGGCATCCTGGAGCTGGACAGCAAGTCCATAACCATCCTCAAACCCGCGGAGCTGCGCGCCCGGACCTGATTTGATCTGGGTCACATGAAGGTATGACCGGCATCATGACCTCCGATGATGGCGATCAACGCCGGGTTTCTGCTCCCTTCCGGGGTTGATATAAAGCCGAAGGCACAGAAGAAACGGGAGGCTCTCCAAGAGGAGGAAGTGGTTTGGCCTACGTGATCACGGAGCCGTGCATCGGCGAGAAGAACCAGAGCTGTGTCGAGGTCTGTCCGGTCGACTGCATCTACGACGGTGGGGATCAGTTCCTGATCAACCCGGAGGAGTGCATCGACTGCGGGGCGTGCGAGCCGGAGTGCCCGGTCGAGGCGATCTTCCCGGAGGACGAGGTCCCCGAGGACATGCAGAGCTACATAACCAAGGCTCAGGAGTACGACTTCTCCGGCCAGGAGCCCGGCTGAGCCGGCAGGCCGGAGAGTACGTCACCGCGAGACCCCGCCCGTTCCGGGCGGGGTCTTCGTCTATACTCTCCCTCCGTATGACCGATGGGAGCTGGAGCACGCTCGCGAGCCGCTACGTCTACCGCAACCGCTGGTGTGCCCTGCGGGTGGACGAGGTGAGGCTGCCCGACGGGGAGACGATAGACTACTGCGTGCTCGAGAGCGGCGGGTTCGCCTCGGTGGTGCCGCTCACGGACGACGGCGGCGTGGTGCTCGTGCGTCAGTGGCGGCAGCCGCTCGGGCGGTTCACGCTGGAGCTGCCGAGCGGAGCGGTGGACGCCGGGGAGGATCCTGAGGAGGCCGCCCGGCGGGAGCTTTTCGAGGAGACGGGATACCGGGCCGAGAGGCTGGAGCGCCTCGCCTCCGTGCACACGAGCACCGGGCGCACGGACGAGGTCTGCCACCTCTTCCGCTGCCGGGCGCTGCCGGACGAGAGGGGGCCGGCTCCCGAGCCTACGGAGTTTTTGCGCTCCGTAGTGGCGCCGCTCGACGAGGCGCTGGAGAAGATCGCCGCCGGTGAGATAACCGACGCCGCCACCGTCCTCGGGATCTCGTGGGTTGCCGGAGGTTGTGGGCCACGGAGTGGTGGGGTAGAGTAGCACGAGGAACGAGATCCGGGGAGCCGCGAGGCTGAGAGGGCGCGGACGCGCCGACCCGTCGAACCTGATCCGGGTAATGCCGGCGCAGGGAGAGAAGCCTGGCGCACCCCGTGAGAGGAGGGCCGTGAGCGGGTTCAGGGACACGAGGGTGCTCACCGAGGCGGCGCTGGCGGTGGCGCTCGCGTTCGTGCTGGGGCTGGTGAAACTCTTCAGGATGCCGGAGGGCGGTTCGATCTCTTTCGAGATGATCCCGCTGGTCCTGCTCGCGCTGCGTCAGGGCCCCGGCGTCGGGGCGGTTGCGGGCGCGGCGTACGGCATCCTCGACCTGATCCTGGACCCCTACGTCCTCAACCCGGTGCAGGTGCTCTTCGACTACCCGCTCCCCTTCGCCGCGATGGGGCTCGCCGGGCTCTTCCGGCCCACCCCGCGCGGGGCGGTGCCCGGCACGGTGGCGGCGGTGGCCGGGCGCTTCGTCTGCCACTTCATAAGCGGGGTCGCCTTCTTCGCCTCCTACGCCCCTAAGGGCTGGAACCCATACCTCTACTCCGCCGCGTACAACGCCGGGTATTTGGTGCCGAGTCTCCTGATCACGCTCGCCGTCGTGGTCGTGCTGCTGCGGGCGCTCGGGGCGGCGCGGCCCTCGCGGCGGCAGCTGGAGTTGTCGAGGCATGCTTAGGGAGGAGAGATGAAGACCGCGCTCAGCATAGCCGGGAGCGACTCCGGAGGCGGGGCGGGCATCCAGGCGGACATCAAGGCCTTCGCCCGCTGCGGGGTGCACGGAACCACCGCGATAGTCGCGATCACGGCTCAGAACACCGTCGGGGTGAGCAGCATATTCGCGCTGCCGACGCAGGTGGTGATCGAGCAGATCGAGGCGGTCGTCTCGGACATCGGGGCGGACGCCGTGAAGACCGGGATGCTCTTCAACGCCGAGATCGTCTCGGCCGTGGCGGGCGCGATCCGGCGGCTGGGGCTCAAGAACGTCGTCGTGGATCCGGTGATGGTCGCCGAGAGCGGGGCCACGCTGCTCGAACCGGAGGCCGTGGACGCCTACCGCGAGGAGCTCCTGCCCCTCGCCGACGTCATCACCCCGAACCTCGACGAGGCGTTCGTCCTCGCCGGACGGAAGAAAGACCCGGAGAAGGTCCACGGGTGCGCCCGCGACCTCGCGGAGCTGGGGCCGGGGGCGGTGATCATCACCGGCGGGCACCGCGCTTCCGGTGAGGACCTGCTCTACGACGGCGAGCATTTCGTGGAGATAGAAGGCCCGGTGCACGAGAGCGGGGCGACCCACGGCTCCGGCTGCACCCACTCCTCGGCTCTGGCCGCCTTCCTCGCGCACGGCTTCGGCCTCGAGGAGGCGGCCCGGAGGGCACGCGCCATCGCCTCCGAGGCCGTCGAGTATGGTCTCACGGGGATAGGCCGCGGGGCGGGACCGGTGAACGTGCTCGGGCCGCTCATGGAGGGAGAGGGATGAGAGCGGAGGAGGTCCTGCGCAGGATCGGGGACGAGAAGCCCCTCGTCCACCATCTGACCAACTACGTCACGGTCAACCTGGTCGCGAACGTGACCCTTTGCACCGGGGCGCTGCCGGTGATGGCGCACGCGGTGGAGGAGGTCGAGGAGATGGTCGCCTCCGCCAGCGCGCTCGTAATCAACATGGGCACGCTCGACCCGCAGTGGATAGAGGCGATGCTCCGGGCGGGGAAGGAGGCCAACCGGCGCGGGGTGCCGGTCGTCTTCGACCCGGTGGGCGCCGGGGCGACCTCATTCCGCTCCCGGATGGCGCACAGGCTCCTCTCGGAGGTGGAGATGGCCGCCGTCTGCGGCAACGCCGGGGAGATAGCGACCCTCGCCGGGCTCGAGGCCGAGGTTCGCGGGGTCGAGAGCCTCTCCGGGGACGCGAAGGAGGCCGTCCGCGGGGCCGCCCGCGCGCTCGGCACGACGGTGGCCGCGACCGGCCCCACCGACTACGTGAGCGACGGGGGACGGGTTTTCGCCGTCTCGAACGGGCACCCCTTGATGGGGCGGGTCGTGGGGAGCGGCTGCGCCTCGACCGCGGTCATCGGGTGCTTCGCCGCCGTGGGTGGGGGAGATGTGGAGACGGTCGCGGGGGCGCTGGCTTTCTTCGGGCTTGCGGGGGAGGCCGCCGCGCCGCTCGCCGACGGTCCCGGCACCTTCGAGCCGCGCCTGCTCGACGCGATAGCTTCGCTCGCGGGGAATCCGGAGGGTCTGGAGGGCAGGCTGCGCGTGGAGGAGGTTTCGTCTTGAGCGCCCGGGCGGTGGTGCGTGCCCCGGTGGTCCCGCGTGGTCCGTGGGCGCTCTCGATGCGCTGGCACGACCTGCTGTTCATGCACTGGCCGGTGCCGGAGGAGGTGCTGCGTCCCATGATCCCCGGCTCCCTCGCGGTGGATACCTTCGGGGGGAGTGCCTGGCTCGGGGTGGTTCCTTTCCGGATGAGCGGGGTGCGTCCGCGCCCGTTGCCGGCCGTGGAACATATCTCCGACTTCCCGGAGATCAATTTGCGCACCTACGTCGTCGGTGCGGACGGAGAAGCTGGGGTGTGGTTCTTCAGCCTGGACGCGGCGAGCCGGCTCGCCGTGCGCCTGGCGAGGACCTTCTACGGCCTGCCGTACTTCGACGCCCGCATGTCCTGCCACCCGGAGGGCGGGTGGGTCCGCTACGAGAGCGTCCGCACCCACCGGGGGGCAGCGCCTGCGCGCTTCGCCGGGCGCTACCGCCCGAGAGGGTCGGTCTTCGAGGCCACCCCCGGCTCGCTCGAGGACTTTCTCACCGGACGCTACCTGCTGTACTCCGCGGGGAGGGGCGGGAGGCTGGTGCGCGCCGCGATCCGTCACCGCCCCTGGCCGCTGCAGCCCGCCGAGGTCGACGTGGACCGGTTGGAGATGACCTCCCAGGTGGGGCTCGAGGAGCCTTCCGGGGAGCCTCTTTTGCACTTCGCCAGATACCTGGAGGTCGTCGCCTGGTTTCCGGAGGAGGTGGGGTGATGAAGGAGAGGCTCGGATCCGCGCGTCTTCTGCTCGTGACCGCGCCGCGCGAGGATCTCGTCGAGCGGGTTGCGGCCGCCCTGCGCGGCGGGGTGGACATCGTGCAGCTTCGGGACAAGGAGGCCTCCCGGGAGGAGCTCCTCCCGCTCGCGCTCGAGCTGAAGGAGCTCTGCGAGCGGGCCGGGGCGATCTTCACGGTCAACGACGACATCGAGCTCGCTTGCGAGAGCGGCGCGCACGGGGTGCACCTGGGGCAGGAGGACGCCCCGATCTCCGAGGCCCGCCGCGTGCTCGGGGAGGCGGCGATCGTCGGGCGCTCGGCCGGGAGCCTCGAGGAAGCCAGGGAGGCCGTCGAGGAGGGCGCGGACTACCTGGGGGCCGGGGCGGTCTACGCCACCCCAACCAAGCCGGAGGGCGAGGTCGCCGGGCTGGAGCTCGTGAGGAGGCTCGCCAGCGAGGGGCTTCCGGTGCCCTGGTTCGCCATCGGCGGCGTGACGCTCGAGACCGCGCCCGAGGTGGCAGAGGCCGGTGCGCCCGGCTTCGCCGTCGTCCGGGCCCTGATGGACGCCGAAGATCCCGAGGCGGCCGCCCGCGAGCTGCGCTCGCTACTCCCATGATGGTGCGGGCGAACCTGGCCGCCGGGATCCTGCCGGTCCGCCGCGACGGTCGGGTGCTCCTGTTACTGCGCCCGGCCACCGGGACCTGGGAGCCGCCGGCCGGGAGGCTCCACCCCGGCGAGACCTTCGAGCAGGGGGCGGTGCGCGAGGTCTACGAGGAGACGGGGCTCCTCGTCGCCCCGCAGATGATGCTCGCGACGTGGGTCGGGACCCGCGCGGACGGCGAGCCGCTCGCGAGCGTCACCTACGCCGGCCGGGTCGGGGAGGAGGAACCACGGATCACGCCCGAACACTCCGGCGCCCGGTGGTTCACCGTCGAGGAGTGGCTCGGTGTCCCGAGCTGGTGGTCGCGCGAGGACATCCTGAGGGTCCCGGAGATCCTCCGGGCGCTGCCGGAGGAGTCCGCCCCTGCCCCTCCGCCGCCGCGGGAGACCGTCGAAGGGGTGGTGAGCGCCCGCCTGGGCTCCGGGGCCGTGCTCGTCGATCTCTCGGGAGAAGAGCCACGGGCGCTCCTGCTGCGGCGCAGGAAGCCACCGGTTGGTCTCTGGGAGAACCCCGGCGGGGCGCTCGAGCCGGGGGAGGACTTCGTAGCCTGCGCCCGCCGCGAGCTCCACGAGGAGACCGGCATCCGCGCCGAGCCCGAGCTGCCGTGGTGGGCGCGGGTCGAGCCCTGGCGCTCCCCGGACGATCCGGAACTCTACGCGGGGGTCGGGTTTCTGGCCCGTCATCCCGGCGGGGAGATCACCCCGGAGGCCGGCGCGCATGACGCCTGCCGCTGGGTCACCGAAGATGAGTGGCGTTCTCTGCGCACCTGGTACACGGAGCGGGAGTCCGATGCGCTCTGGTGGGCCGTGCGGCACCTCCTGCGGGAGCGGGGATGAACGAGTTCGAGCTCATAGAGAGCATCGCCGCCCGGCTCGGCGCGCGGCCCGGGGAGGTCGAGGTCCCGCTCGGGGACGACTGCGCGGTGGTGCGTCTCGGGGGGATTCGCTGGGCGCTCGCCTCCGACATGCTCGTCTTCGGGCACCACTTCAAGGGGTGGGCCGCCCCGGAGGACGTCGGCTACAAGGCGGTCGCGGTCAACGTCTCGGACGTGGCGGCGATGGGCGGGGTGCCGCGCTTCATCCTCGTCTCCGGCGGGGCGCCGGACTCCGGGGTGGCGCTCGGCTGCATGGAGGGGGTGCTCGCCGCCTGCGAAAAGTTCGGGGTCTACCCTTTGGGCGGCGATACGACCGCGGCCGATGTGCTCACGGTGGACGTGGCGGTGGTGGGGGAGCTTCCGGATCCGCCGGTGTTGCGCTCCGGGGCGCGCCCCGGAGACCTTCTCGCGGTGACCGGGGAGCTCGGGGCCTCCGCGGCGGGGTTCCTCGCGCTCGAGGGCGGGAAGAGGGAGCCGGAGCGGCTCGTGCGGCGCCACCTCAGGCCAGAGCCACGGGTCGAAGCCGGCCGGCTCGCCTCCCGCCTGGGGGTACACGCGATGATAGACCTCTCCGACGGGCTCGCCTCCGACGTGCGGCACGTCTGCCGGAGGAGCGGGGTCGGGTGCCGGGTGGATCTGAAGAGGCTCCCCGTCCCGGAGGACGTGCGCGAGCTGGCCTGTTCACTCGGGCGCGACCCGGAGGTTCTCGCTGCGACGGGTGGTGAGGATTACGAGCTTCTCATCGCGGCGCCGGAGCGGGTGCTGGAGGAACTCTCCTCCGTCTCGGAGGTGCCGGTGAGCGTGGTCGGGGAGGTCGTCGAGGAGGGGGTGAGCTTCATCAGGAGAGGGGAGCCCGTGGAGGGACTCTCCGGGTGGGACCACTTCGGGTAGGATTGGATCTCTTCTTCGCGGGTAGAAGAGATGGTGTCCCTGCAGGCGAGGAGGAGACGGAAGATGCCCTACGAGAGGATCACGGACCTGCCCGAGAGCGTGAGGAGCAACCTCCCGAAGCACGCGCAGGAGATCTACAAGGAGGCGTTCAACTCGGCCGAGGAGCAATACGGCGAGGAGAGCCGGGCGCACCGGGTGGCCTGGAGCGCCGTGGAGCAGAAGTACGAGAAGAACGAGCGGGGAGAGTGGGTGGAGAAGGGCTAGCCCCTACACCGGCCAGCCCTCGAGCCGCCAGGCCGCATCCCAGAACATCCACTCGTAGCGGCTGGTCGTCACGAATGCCTCTCTGACCGCCGCCAGCCGCTCCGGGCTCAGCCCCTCGCAGACGCGATCGGTCAGGTCGAGCACGGCCGCGACCAGCTCCCCGAAGTCCTCCCCGCCGTAGGTCTCGATCCAGCGGCGGTAGAGCCGGTTCGGCGAGCCGCGCTCGAGCAGGGAGCCTCCGACTTCGGCGTAGATCCAGTAGCAGGGCAGGATCGCACCGAGTACCTCGGGGTAGTCACCGAGCGAGGCGACGCGCAGCAGGTAGCTCGTGTAGGCGAGGTTCGTGGGGGAGAGGGGGGTCTCGTCGAGCTCTTTTTCGGAGACTCCGAGATCCCGGAAGAACCCTTCGTGCAGGCTCCGCTCGACGGTTATCGCGCCGGTCGCGTGCTCGCCGAACATCACCAGGGCGTCCTCGTCGGGGGAGCGCACCCCGGCGAGGGCGAGGGCGCGGGCGTAGTCGCGCAGGTAGAGGGCGTCCTGTATCACGTAGTGGCGGAAGCGCTCCTCGGTGAGGGTCCCGTCGGTGAGCCCTCCGATGAACGGGTGGGCGAGGATGGCGGCGTAGATGTCCTCGATAGAACGCCAGAGCTCCGCGGTGAAGCCCCGTTCCTTCGCCGCCATACTAGCCCCTCTTGATGCCGAAGAGCCGGTTGCGCCGCTCCTCGTCGAGCTCCTCCAGGGGTTTCCTCAGGTCTTTACCCACCTTGAGCGCCCGCCGGACCGCCTCACGCGAGCCGACCTTCTCGAACCAGCGGGCGAGGTTCGGGTAGTCCTCCATCCTCTGGCCCTGGTCTTCGTGGGAGATCAGCCAGGGGTAGATGGCGATGTCCGCGATCGTGTACTCGTCCCCGGCGAAGTACTCGACCTCTTCGAGGTGGCGGTCCATCACCCCGTAGAGCCGGGCAGCCTCGTTGGTGTAGCGCTCTATGGCGTAGGGGACCTTCTCCGGGGCGTACTTGCGGAAGTGGTGCGCCTGGCCGAGCATCGGGCCGACGTGCCCCATCTGGAACATCAGCCACTGCAGGGTGGTGTAGCGGGTGCGCGGGGCGGAGGGGAGGAGCCTTCCGGTCTTCTCGGCCAGGTAGATCAGGATGGCCCCCGACTCGGCGAGGCTCATGGGCTTACCATCCGGTCCCTCCGGATCGACTATGGCGGGCATCTTGTTGTTCGGGCTTATCCTGAGGAACTCCTCCCGGAACTGGTCGCCGGCGGTGATGTCCACCGGGACGATGTTGTACGGGAGGCCGGTCTCCTCCATGAATATGGTGATCTTGTGTCCGTTCGGGGTCGGCCAGTAGTAGAGGTCTATCGGTTCGGGCATGTTGCCTCCGCTCTCGTCTGTGCAACGCTCTCTGAAACTATTCTATATATATGGACCGCTGAAGGATGAGCCCCTACCGCACGAGCGCGAGGAGTGCCGCTTTCGCCCGATCGAACGCCCGTTCGAGGGAGGCGAGCTTCTCCTCCGCGCCCGAGAGATCGCCGGAGTCGCCGGCCTCCTGCAGCCCGGCGGCGAGCTCCTGCACGCGTGTGGCGCCCATGTTGCCGGAGCTGCCCTTCAGGGTGTGGGCGGCCTGTGCCAGGGCGTGGGCGTCGCCGGCGTGCAGGGCGCGTCGGATCTCCTCGATCCTGCGCGGGGCGTCCTCCAGGTACATCTCGACCAGCTCCGAGACGAGGTCTGGGTCGTCCTCGCCGGCCAGCTCGCGCAGGTTGTCGAGGATGGTGGGGTCGAGCGGGGGTTCTCCTTCGTCCGGGAGCCAGCGTTCGAGTGCCTCTTGCAGCTCATCGGGCTTTACTGGCTTGGGGATGTAATCGTCCATTCCGGCGGCGAGCGCCTTCTCGCGGTCGGTGGCGAGCGCGCCCGCGGTCAGCGCGATGATCGGCAGGTGCCCGCTCTCGTTGAAGCGTTCCCCCTCCTGCTCGCGGCGGCGGATCTCCCGGGACGCCTCGTAGCCGTCCATGACGGGCATCTGACAGTCCATGAGGACGGCGGCGTAGCGGTTCCCACAGACGGCCTCGAGCGCCTTCTGGCCGTCGGAGGCGACCTCGACGTCGTACCCGAGCTTCTCCAGCATCCTCCGCGCCACCTTCTGGTTGACCGGGTTGTCCTCGACGACGAGGACCGGGAGTGCCGCCATTCTGCGGACTTCCGGGCGTTCCGTCCGCTGATGATCCTGTACCTCTTTGTTGCCGAGGGCCGTGGCCAGCGCGTCGTAGAGCTGCGACTGGCGCACCGGCTTGGTGAGGCAGGCGTCTATCCCACACTCACGCGCCCTGGGTCCCATCCCCCCCTGTACCAGGGAGGTGAGCAGTACGAGCCGGGTCGATGAGAGGGACGGTTCAGACTTTATCCTGCGGGCGAGCTCGAGCCCGTCCATGCCCGGCATCTGCATGTCCAGGATCGCCAGATCGTAGGGTTTCCCCGCCGCCGCGGCGTCGCCGAGCATGGCGAGCGCCTGCCGACCATCGGATGCGCTCGCGTTCTCCAGTCCCCAGGCGGTGGTCTGCTTGAGCAGGATGGTGCGGTTGGTGGCGTTGTCGTCGACGATGAGGACCCGGGCGCCGCTCAGGTCGCCGGGGATCACCTGCCGATCCTTCGTCTCTCCGGCTCTCTCGAGGGGCACCTCGAACCAGAAGGTGCTGCCCTTCCCGGGCTCGCTCTCCACCCCGATCCTGCCGCCCATCATCTCGACGAAGCGTCGCGAGATCGTCAGCCCAAGCCCCGTGCCCCCGTAACGGCGGGTCGTCGAGGAGTCCGCCTGGGTGAAGGGCTGGAAGAGCTTCGAGATCTCTCCGGCGCTCATCCCGATGCCAGTGTCTTTCACCTCGAAACGCACCCGCACCCTCTCGGAGGGCTCCCGGGCGAGGCTCGCCCGCACGAAGACCTCCCCTTCCTCGGTGAACTTCACGGCGTTGCTGATCAGGTTCGTCAGGATCTGACGCAGCCGGAAGGGATCCCCGCGCAGCCTCGTCGGGACGTCGGGCTCGACGAAACCGGCCAGCTCTATGCCCTTCCTGTGGGCGAGCGTGGCGAACAGGGCCGTCACCTCCTCGACGGTCTCGTGGAGATCGAGCTCCAGCGTCTCGAGCTGCACCTTGCCGGCCTCCAGTTTCGAGAAGTCGAGGATGTCGTTGATCACGGCGAGCAGCGTCTCTCCCGAGGAGCGGATCGTCTCCGCGTAGTCGCGCTGCTCGGGGGTGAGATCCGTATCGAGAAGTAGCTCGGCCATCCCGATCACGCCGTTCATCGGCGTGCGGATCTCATGCGACATGTTCGCGAGGAACTCGCTCTTGGCCCGGCTGGCCTCTTCTGCAGCGCGGCGGGCTTTTCCCAGCTCCCTTTCGTTCCGCTTGCGCTCGGTGATGTCGCTGACGTACACCCGGGTCTCTCCGGTAGGGGAGATCGAAACCTTCTGCTCGTAGACCGCGTTCCCGACCGATACCTCGCGTTTGATCTCGCCTTCCTCCGAGTTCTTGAGGCGCGCGGCGAGCTCATCCACCCCTTCGAGCAGCGGGTGTCCGGATCCAGCCTGTACGAGGTCCGGGAACTGGCTTCTGGCCGCCGGGTTCATGTAGGTGACGCTGCCGTCGAGGCCGATCTCGAGCACCGGGTTGGGGTTTTGCTCCGGGAAGGAGGCGAGCCGGGCGAGCTGGGCCCGCTGGCGTTCGCGTTCGGTGACGTCGCGTATGATGCCCCGGAAGCCCCTCCCGCGGCCGTCCTCGTCGGTGATCAGGGATACCGTCGACTCGACGTGCCGCCTCCTGCCGTCCTTCCTTATGATCTCCCAGCTCAGGTTCCTGACGGGTACGCCAGTCGTGTAGACTCTCTGGAGCGCCTCCTTGATCTTCGGCACGTAGCTTCTCTCCGTGCACCGGAGGTAGCTCATCCCCCGGAGCTCCTCCTCGGTGTAGCCGAGACCCTCGACGAGCGCGTGGTTGAAAAACTTGAAGTTGCCCTCCAGGTCGGTCTCGAGGTAGACGTCCTGTATCTGCTCCAGGATCGAACGGTAGCGCTCCTCGCTCTTTCTGAGGTTTTCTTCGACCCGCTTGCGCCTGGTCACGTCCAGCAGGATGCCCTGCCAGAAGAGCGGCCTGCCATCCTCGTCTCTGACGAGCACGAGCTCGTCCTGCACCCACACCTCTCTGCCGTCGCGGGTGCACATCCTGTATTCCATGCTCAGTGGTCCGCCGGTGGCCCGGGCGCGGGCCTCTGCCGCCTCCACCCGCTCGCGGTCTTCGGGGTGCAGAGCCCGGTCGAGCAGGTCCGGGTCCTTCTCGCACTCCTCGACGGAGTATCCAAGGATCTTCTCTATCTGCGGGCTTATGTAGGCGCTTGGGCCGCCGGGGTTGTGCGGGTTTATGTAGGTGATGGCTGGCATCTGCTCGATAAGTGCCCGATAGCGGGCCTCGGCCTCCCTGAGAGCTTCCTCAGCCCGCTTGCGTTCGGTTATGTCGTTGTTTATCTCCAGCACGCGCGGCGGGTCTCCTCGTTCCAGGGTCCACCGGCTGATGATCACCCGCTCGGTGCCATCGCGTGCGGTATGCAAGAGCTCTCCCTCCCAGTGGCCTTTTTCGAGCAGGGAGGCCTCTATCTCCTGCAGCGGTTCCGGGAAGCGGGTCTCGAGCAGCTCGTGGGATATCCTTCCTGTGGCCTCCTGCTGGCTGTAGCCATAGGTCTCCTCGGCCCCGTGGTTCCAGTAGGAGATTCTGCCCTGCAGATCTCGCACGAGTATGGCGTCCCGCGCGAGCTCCAGGAGCCGCGTCCGATGCCTGAGTTCTTCCTCCGCCTTGACGCGTTCCGTGATGTCCCGGGCCGAGGCGAAGATGAGGCGCCTTCCCTCGTAGTCTATCGGGGCCACCCTCACTTCGACCGGGAAACTCGTGCCGTCCTTTCTGCGGTGCTTCCCGATGTGCACGCCGACCGGGGCCCCGGGTTCTCCCGCGAGCGCGCGTTCCCAGAGCGTCTGCCCGGACCTCTGCTCACGACCGACCAGGTTGGTCGCGAAGTCCTGCACCCGCATGCCGAGGAGCTCCTCGCGGGTGTAGCCGAGCGAGCGGCAAGCGGTCAGGTTGCAGTCGACGATCCTGCCTTCTTCGTCGTGCACCACCAACGCGTCGGAGGAGTGCTCGAAGAGCCGTCTGAAGCGCTCCTCGCTTCGCCGGAGCCTCTCTTTGGCCCTCTTGTGTTCGGTGATGTCCCGGACCGCCGTGACCCGGACCTCTTCCCCCCGGTAGAGCGCGCTCCTGCCCCTTACCTCGGCCGGGAACGTCGTGCCATCCTTGCGCTTGAGGACCGCCTCGTACGGTTCGGTGTGTCCGCTGAACCGACGCTCCAGCACGGTCTGGCGTGATTCCGGGGCTACGAACTCCGAGACCGGCATGCCCGCCGTCTCGCCGGGAGAGTAGCCGAACATCTCGTCGAAGGCCCGGTTGGTTTCGATCACCCGCTCGCCGCGCGTGATGACGATGCCTTCGAAGGAGACGTCGATCAGGTTGCGGAAGCTCTCCTCTGTTGCCAATTCATCTCCCCGAGCTTCAGAGCCCCATCGAACCCGTTATCGGATCTTGCGGGGGAGTGCTTTAGCGGGTCTGGTCCTCGCGTGGAAGATAGACGGTGAACGTCGTTCCCTCTCCCTCGGTGCTCTCGACGGTGACCTTCCCGCCGTGGTTCTCGGCCACGTGCCTCACGATCGAGAGCCCGAGCCCCGTGCCGCCCGTCTCCTTGGAGCGGGCCTTGTCCACCCGGTAAAACCGCTCGAAGATGCGCGGGAGCTTCTTCTCGGGGATGCCGATGCCGGTGTCGGCGACCCGTACCCGCACCGACTTCTCGTCCGCCTCGGCGGAGACCTCCACGCTCCCGCCCTCCGGGGTGTACTTTATGGCGTTGTCGACCAGGTTGGCGAACATCGAGCCGAGCTGCGTCTCGTCTCCCATGACCGTGTAGTCCGCGGCGTCGCCTGCCCTGCGCCAGCGCAGCGCCAGGCCCTTGCGCCGTGCGGAGGGTCTCATGCGGGAGAGCACCCCCATCAGGACTCCGCGCACGTCGACCGGCTCCGGGTCGGTCACCTTCTCCTCGCTCTCCAGGTGCGTCAGGTCGAGGAGATCGCTTATCAGGCGGCTCAGGCGATCGGTCTCGCTCTTGAGCTGCAGGGCGAAGTAGCGCGCCTGATCCGGGTCTTCGTCGATGATCTCCACCAGGCTCTCCGCGAGGAGCCGCAGACTGGTCGCCGGGGTCTTGAGCTCGTGGGAGACGTTGGCGACGAAGTCCCGGCGGATCTTGTTGATCCGCCGGAGCTCCCGCGCGCTTACCTCGAGTTCGTCTTCTCTGGGTCCGTCCTTGAGCATGCCCGTGCCTAGTCCTCCTTGACTGCCCGCTGCACGCTCTCCTGGCGGGGCCTGGCCTCGAAGCGGTAGCCGAGCCCCCGGGCCGTGTGAATATACTCGTAGGAAGAACTCTTGCCGAGTGCCGCCCTGACCCTCCGGATGTGCACGTCTATCGTGCGTGATGAGCCCACCCCGGCGTGCCCCCAGACCTCCTTGGCCAGTTCCTCCCGGCTCTTGAGCTCTCCAGGGGAGGCCGCGAGAGCCGCCAGGAGCTCAAACTCCTTGAGCCTGAGCGAGACCGGCTCGCCGGCCACCTTGGCGATGAAGTTCTTCGTGTCGAGCTGCAGGTCTCCGGCTTCGATGATCCTGCCCCGGCTGCCGATGACACCGCTGCGCTTGAGGTGTGCGTTTATCCGGGCCAGAAGCTCCTTCATCCCGAAGGGCTTGGTGACGTAGTCGTCCGCTCCGGCCTCGAAACCTTTGACCTTGTCCCGCTCGGCGTCCTTTGCGGTGACCATGACGATGACCACCTCTTCGTCCTCCTCCCGGATCCTGCGGCACACGTTTATCCCAGACTCCCCGGGGAGCATGATGTCCAGCAGGATCAGGTCCGGACGGCGGCTTCTGGCCAGCTTGAGCGCCTCGGCCCCGGTCATCGCCTTGCTTACGGAGTAGCCGGCCCGCGCCAGGTTGTACGCGAGCGTGTCGAGGATGACCCGGTCGTCCTCCACCACGAGGATCTCTGCCTTCTTCTCAGCCAAGCGTCCTGCTCCTGTTCGGATGGCATAGCGGAAAACGTATGCTACGAAAAGAAAGTATAAACCGTGGTCGCATCCTCTTCACGATCCTTCTGGAAGACGTCATCTCGGTGGGGATAAAATGGCGCCGGGCCGCGGAAACGACCGGAACCACCTGAAAGGAGATCCGAAGCCCCTTGGAGATATCCACACAGATACTGACGGTACACACCAGGGAGACTTTCGCCATCGCCCGCAGCTCCTCGGACACCTTCCGGCGGGCTGTGCTGCGCCTGGAGGAAGACGGGATGGTGGGGCTCGGCGAGGCGGCCTCGACCGGCTACTACGGCCAGGACCCCGATGCTGACCGTGCCGCCCTGGAGTCCGTGCGTGTGGAGGATCCCTGGGACATAGAGGGAACGCTCCGGCTCAACGAAGACCTCTCCGCGAGCGCGCTCGCCGCCCTGGACGCCGCGCTGCACGATCTGGCGGCGAAACGCCTCAGAATCCCGGTCTGGAGGCTCCTGGGGCTCTCCCGGCCGCGCCCGGCGAGCGCCTACACCCTGGCGATAGCGGACAGGGAGACCACGCTCTCCAGGGCCCACTCCCGGGCGGGGTACCCGATCTTCAAGGTGAAGCTCGGCGGCTGGCGGGACATCGAGACGCTGCGGGCCCTCTCCGGGGAGACGGAGGCGGAGATCTGGGCGGACGCCAACGAGGCCTTCCCGCCGGAGGAGGCCGTTGAAGCCGTGCGGGAGCTCAGGGAGATCGGGGTGGCCATGATCGAGCAGCCGGTCGCCGCCTCTGAGGGCAGGGAGGCCCTCGAAGAGGTGACCCGGGCGGCCTACCCGGTCCCCGTGATCGCGGACGAGAGCGCGCTCGTCGCCGCCGACGTCCCGCCCCTCGTCGGGTGCGTCTCGGGGGTCAACGTCAAGCTCGCCAAGTGCGGCGGCATCCGCAGGGCGCTCGAGATGATCCACACCGCCCGCGCCTGCGGCATGCGGGTGATGGTCGGCTGCATGGTCGAGACCTCGCTCGGCATATCCGCGGCGGCCCAGTTCTCCGGGCTCGTGGACTACGTGGACCTCGACGGGCCGATGCTCCTCGCCGACGACCCCTTCGAGGGGCTCGTGTTCGAGAGGGGGCGTCTGATCGTCCCGGATGTGCCGGGGCTCGGGGTGGAGCTCCGATGAGGCTGCGTCGGGAGCAAAGGAAGCGCCGCTACGCCCTCTTCGCCGAGGGCTGCTTCACCGACCGGCACGCGAAGACCGCCCATGGCGTTTTGCGCTACGGTTCGGACGAGGTCGTCTGCGTCGTCGACTCCACGCTCGCCGGGAGGCGGGTGCTCGAGGTGCTGCCCGACGCCCGGCGCGACGCCCCGATAGTCGCCTCGATCCGCGAGGCGCTCGAGCTCTCTCCGACCTCGGTCCTCGTCGGGCTCGCCCCGGCGGGGGGGAGGCTGCCTGAGGAGTGGATGGAGAGCCTGAAGGAGGCCGCTGCGGCCGGGGTCGAGATCGTGAGCGGGCTGCACCAGCGCCTCGGCCGGGAGCTCCCCGGGGCAAAGGTCTGGGACGTGCGCGAGCCCCCAGAGGACATCCCGCTCTTCTCCGGCGAGGGCTTCTCGGTCGAGCCGAAGGTCGCGCTCACCGTGGGCACCGATGCCGCGGTCGGCAAGATGACCGCGACGCTTGAGGTCGAGCGGGCCGCGAGGGAGGCCGGGGTGAAGACCGAGTTCGCCGCGACGGGACAGACGGGGATCGTCGTCTCCGGATGGGGGATCTGCGTCGATGCGGTCGTCGCGGACTTCATCGCCGGCGCCGCCGAGCAGCTCGTGCTCGAGGCCGCGAGAAGCGACCCCGACCTGATCCTGGTCGAAGGTCAAGGTTCGCTCGCGCACCCGGCCTACTCGGGGGTCACTTTAGGGCTTCTGCACGGCTCGTGCCCGGACTGCCTGATCCTCTGCGCCGACCTCTCGGGCGGGGAGATAGTCCCCGGCGTCCCGCGGCCGGAGGTCTCGCGCGCGGCGCGGCTCTACGAGGAGGTCGCCGCGCTGGTCAAGCCTGCCCCCGTCGTCGCCATAAGCGCCAATACCTCTGCTCTCTCCAAGAGAGAGGCTAAAGAAGCGCTCGGTGCTCTCTCGGACGAGACCGGGCTTCCGGCCGCCGATCCGCTGAGGTGGTCCGCCGCGCCGATCCTCGAGGCCGTCCTCGCGGCGCCGAAGACTAAGGCTATCGGGCTGTGAAGCGGGCCAGATAGGCGCCCCTGCCCCCGAGCTGCCGCTCGAATCGCAGACCCGCTCCCTCGGCGCGGCGGCGGAGGGCGTCGGGAGGGACCATGTGCGGGTCGGGTAGCGACTCGCCGATCACGAGGCGCCCGCCGGGTTTGAGAACCCGGTGCAGCTCTTGCAGGACCGCCTCCTGGTCCGGGACCTCGCCGAGCACCGCCACCATGTAGGCTCCGTCGAAGGTGTCGTCGCCGTAGGGAAGGGAGCGCGCGTCTCCGCAGCCGGCGACGATGTTGTCGATCCCCCGCTCCCGGGCCGCACGCAGCGTATGGTCGAGCATCCGCTGCTGGACGTCGAGCGCGTGGAGGGTACCGCCTGGTTTCAAGAGTCCGGCGACATCGAGCGTGTAGTACCCCGTTCCCGGACCCACCTCCAGCAGCCTTTCGCCGGGCCTGGGATCGAGTAGAAGGCGCAGCCGGTCTCTGTCGACGAAGGGGCGGGGGAGCTTCAGCACGAGACGACCCAGCCCGTAGGAGAACTCCGAAGGATGTCTGCGCGCCCGGATTACGCCCGCCAGGATCGCAGCGCCCATCAGGAAGGCGAGAGCAGGCAGCGCGGACCTGCGAAACCTTCTGACCTCCTGCCTCCTTTCGGGGTGTGCCGCGTACCGGAGATAATGTAGCACGAGCCGGTAGTGGGGTATGCTAGAATACTATTCGTGGCGCGGTGCCTGACCCTGAACGCCAGCTACGAGCCGCTGGCCCTCGTGCCCGTCAAGAGGGCCATCATCCTCGTGGTCTCGGAGAAGGCCGAGATAGTCGAGGCATCTCTGGAGCGCAAGTTCCGCTCGGAGAAGAGCGAGTATCCCTACCCGCTGGTCATACGCCTCGTGAAGTTCGTCGAGATCCCGCGCCGCCTGCGCAGGCACGTCACCAACGCCGTCCTCTTCGCGCGCGACGGGTACCGCTGCCAGTACTGCGGCCGGCACAGGAAGGAGCTGGGCCGCGGGGAGCGGCTGACCAGGGATCACGTCAAGCCCCTCTCGCGCGGCGGGGGGAACACCTGGGACAACGTGGTGGCTGCCTGCACCAAATGCAACGCCAGGAAGGGCAACAAGCTCCCGATGGAGTGCGGGATGTACCCCAGGAGCACCCCCAAGGAGCCGCGGTACGTGGTCATGGTGTGGTACTCGCGGGAACTCAACAGCGTCCAGCGGCGCTACGTCGAGCAGTTCTACGGGGAGCGCCTCTCCGAAGAAGCGGCCCTCTGAGGGAGGGGCATCTGGTGGCTGCTGTATAATCTCTCCCGTGTTATCCCTAGATATTGTGGCGGGGTTCTCTTGGACTACGAGGCGTTCGCCGGGAGAGTAGAACGTATAGTAGAGAGCGTCGAGCGTGCCGTAAGCGGCAAGCGATCCAACGTAGAGCTGGCGGTGGCGGCGCTGCTCGCCGGTGGACACGTCCTGATAGAGGACGTGCCTGGCGTGGGAAAGACGCTCCTGGCCAAGTCACTGGCCCGGGCGATTCGGGGCACCTTCCGCAGGATACAGTTCACGCCGGACCTCCTGCCGACCGACGTGACCGGGCTCAACGTCTACAACCAGGCGACCGGCAGCTTCGATTTCCGGGCCGGACCGGTCTTCGCCAACGTACTGCTCGCCGATGAGATAAACCGTGCCTCGCCCAAGACCCAGAGCGCCCTGCTTGAGGCTATGGAGGAGAGGTCGGTGACCGTGGACGGCAGGACGCGCAAGCTGCCCGAGCCATTCGGAGTGCTGGCGACCCAGAACCCGATCGAGCACGAGGGTACCTATCCGCTGCCGCACGCGGAGCTCGACCGCTTCATGGTGAAGATGGAGCTCGGCTACCCCGACGAGGAGGCCGAACGCAGGATGCTCCGGCTCTCCGGAGATCCGGTGATGGAGGTGGAGCCGGTGGTGGGCCCGGAGGAGGTCTTGCAGATGCGGCGCATGGTCGAGGCGGTGCACGCGAGCGAGGCCGTGCTGCGCTACGTGGTCTCCGTGACTTCGGCCACCCGCGAGCACGAATCCACCCACCTGGGTGCCTCACCGAGGGCGAGCAGGATGCTGCTCGCGGCGGCCCGGGCCCGGGCGGCCTGCCTCGGGCGCTCCTATTGCATCCCGGACGACGTGAAGGAGATGGCACAGAGCGTGCTCGGGCACAGGATCATCCCCGTCTCCTCCCGGGTGAACGGGTACGGTGGGGTGGAGGGCGTGAGCCGGGCCATAGTCGAAGACGTACTCCGCTCGGTGCCGGTGACCGAGGCGGTGTAGGGGGAGGGGTGCCGGCCGGGAGGGAGAGGGCGAGGCCTTCGGTGCGCCCCACGGCCCGCGGCTGGCAGGCGCTCGTTGCGGGCGGGACGGTCCTGGGGCTCGCGGTGACCTTCGGGACCACCCAGCTCTTCCAGCTCGCCTACGCCCTCCTCGCCGTGCTGCTCGCGGGTCTGCTGACCGGGCTCTGGGGGGGTGCCAGCCTGCGCTACCTCCGCGCGCTCCCGGCCGGGGGGAGCTTCGTTGCCGGTCGTACGGCGCGTGTCGGGTTGCTGGTAGAGGGTGGGCGTAAGGCCTGGTATCGGGTCGTGGAGGTAAGAGACCTCCTGCCGGAGAGGAAGGTCTTCAGGTGGGAGAACGGGGACGGTGGCCGGCTCGAGGTGGATGTGACCTTCGGCCGGCGTGGGATATACCGGCTGGGACCGGCGGAGGTGGTCTCAGAGGACCTCTTCGGGATGCTGCGCTTTTCCTGGAGATTTACTGCAGGCGGCGAGGTGGTCGTTTACCCGCGGACGTGGGAGGTGCCGGGTGTGCTCCTCGAGGGTGATGATGGTGGGGGGCCGGCCCACCCGCGGCGGACGAGCCCCGGGGGCGAGTTCACCGGGCTCAGGGAGTACCGGGCCGGTGACGATCTGCGGCATGTGTCCTGGAAGAGCCTGGCCAAGACCGGTGAGCTCTACGTGAGGGAGTTCTCGGAACTTGTGCCCGCCCGCTACACGGTGGCCCTGGACCTGCAGCGACGCGGGTTGCGGGCGCCGGAGCGGGAGGTGGAGGATGCGATCTCCACGGCGGCCTCCGTCGCTGCAGCCCTGCACGCGATGGGGTCTCCGTTCAGGCTGCTCTGCAACGATGGGCGGGCCTCCCGCACGGGTTTTGGTACCCCGTACGAGGGACACATGAGGCTTCTGGCCGGGGTGGTGGCCGATGGATCGAAGCCTCTCTCCTCCTTCCTGGCCTCGGGGGAACGGGAGCCGGGGGACGGCGTGATAGTCGTCTCGCGTGGCGGGGATGATGGGCTCGCTGCCTGTGTGGGCCGGCTCAGGGCCTCTGGCATCTACGTCGCGGTCATCGTGCTGGCGGGGTACGGTTGCCCGCGCTCCGGCGGGGTCAGGGCGATGAGGCACGAGGAGGGGGTCGAAGGTCGCGTGGCCGAGCTCGAGGCCGCCGGCGCCAGGGTGTTCCTGCTGCGCCGGGAGGAGGGTGGGGTGGGCCTCGTCGGGAC